>JAQCGR010000081.1 GCA_027619995.1 Pseudomonadota bacterium
CAATTCCAAGCGCACGAGCGCCTGGGTCAATCGGATGCGCCACCGTATGTTCCCACAACTCGACGGCATGCCCTGGCGCTTTCAATGGGCCGGCACCCTCGGCTTTACCCCGGATCATATCCCGCGCCTGCACGAGCCGGCGCAGAACCTCTATATGACTTTGGGCTACAACGGCCGAGGCATCGCTCCCGGCACCTTCTGGGGTTTGCATCTATCCGAGCGAATCGCGGACGGCAAGCCGGCGGCGGATATGCCGCTGCCCTCGACGCCCGTCCGGCCGATCAAGAACCGCACCCTGTGGCAGGCCTTCTACGAATCGGCCTTCAGCGCCTACCGCCTGCGCAACCTTCTCGAATAGGCCCGCGCGGGATGAGCGACCATCAGGATCTCGACCGCGCTTTGTGGTCCGGGACGAGCGCCGAACCGCCCGTCGATTGCCCGCCCCTGGACGGCGACCGGCAGGCCGATATCGCGATCGTCGGGGCCGGCTATACGGGACTCTCGACCGCGCTCCACCTCAAGGAGATGGGCGCCGATGCGGTCGTGCTGGAAGCGCGCGAACCCGGCTGGGGCGCTTCGGGCCGGAATGTCGGCCAGGTGATCGCCGGCCTCAAATACGAACCCGTGGCTTTGGAACAAATGTATGGCGTCGATATCGGCGGCCATATGTGGCGGGTCGGCGGCGGCGGTCCCGCCATGCTCTACGATCTGATCCGGCGCTTCGATATCCGCTGCGATCTGGTCAATGCGGGCTGGATTCAGCCGGCGGTGGGCGAGCGCGGCCTCCGCACGGTCGCGATGCGGGCGGAACAATGGGCCGAGCGCGGCGTCGATTGCGGGCTCTTGAGCCGCGACGAGGTCGCGAAAATGACCGGGGTCACCGGCTATGACGGCGGCTGGGTCGACCGGCGCGGCGGCAGCCTTCAGCCCCTGGCCCTCGTCCGCGGCATGGCCCGCGCCTGCCTCGGGATGGGGGTCGCGATCCATGGCAATTCGCCGGTCACTTCCCTGACTCGCGAGGGTGCGCGCTGGCGCGTGGCGACCGCGCGCGGAACCGTGATCGCCGATTCGGTGGTCCTCGCCACGAATGCCTATGACACGGGGCTCTGGTCCGGTCTCGGGCGCAGCATCGTGCCGGTCCGGCCGGTCCTGATCGCGAGCAGGCCGCTCTCACCTAATCTTCGGGGCTCTATCCTGCCCGGCGGCGAGATCGCATCCGACACCAAGCGGTTGCTGACCTATTTCCGTTTCGACGCCCGGGGCCATTTGATCATGGGCGGGCGCGGCGCCCTGGGTCATGCGCCCACGCCTCGGCTTTTCGACCAGTTGCGGGTCGATGCCGGCCACCGGTTTCCCCAGGTCGAAGCGGATGCCTGGCAGCATGCCTGGACGGGCTGGATCGCCATGACCGCCGACCACCTGCCCCATCTGCACAATCCCGCGCCCGGACTCTGGGCGGCCCTCGGCTATCAGGGGCGCGGCGTCGCCTTGGCGACCGCGATGGGCCGCGAACTGGCCTTGAGGATGCGCGGCGGAGAGGCCGGCCGCGAGGCTTGGCCGGTCACCGATCTACGCCCCCTACCCTTCCACGGATTGCGCCGCCCGGTCCTGTCGGCCATGCGCACCGCCTGGCGGGTCCGCGACAGCCTGGAACCTAGATCAGCTCCCGCAGCCTGATCCAGGTCATCGCCAGAACCAGCAGCGGGGTTCGCAACAACCGTCCGCCGGGAAAGGCGGTATGGGGCAGCTTGGCGAAGAGGTCGAAGCGCTCGGCTTGGCCCGCAATCGCCTCGGCGATCACCCGCCCCGCAATCCCGGTCAGGGCAACGCCGTGACCTGAGAACCCTTGCGCAAAATAGACCGTCGGCGAGAGGCGGCCGAGATGGGGCGTGCGTTCCCGGCTGATGCCGACAAAGCCGCCCCAAATATATTCGATCCGAGCATCCGCCAATTGCGGGAACAGACTCACCATCTTGCGGCGATAACGCTCGGCCGTGTTCAGCGGCGGCACGGTCGAATAGCTGACCCCGGTTCCGAACAGCATCCGGCGGTCGGCGGAAAGCCGGAAATAGCTGATGACGAAATTCAGATCGGCCACCGCCAAATTGGTCGGCAGAACCTCCGCCGCGCCCTCTTCGCCCAGCGGCTCGGTCGCCACGATATAAGTTCCCACGGGCATGATATGCCGACGCAATTCGGGCGCGACCCCGCCCAGATAGGCGTTGGCGGCAATCGCCAGGAACTTGGCCCGCACGGCCCCTTCGGCGGTCCGCGCCCAAGGGGCCGCCCCCGTATCGATTTCCGTGACGGGTGAATTCTCGAAGATCCGGACGCCGGCGGCTTCCGCCGCATCGGCCAGACCCAGCGCGTAGTTGAGCGGATGGAGATGCCCCCCGCCCTCGTCCAGCACCCCGCCCAGAAAGCGGTCGCTCCGCACGAGATCGCGCAATTCTCCGCGCCCGATCAGGCGCGCGCGCTCGTAGCCGTAGTTCTCGGCCCAATCGCGCACCATCGGCTCGAGCCAGGCTTCATGCTTGGGACTGTCGGCGGCATAGAGGTAGCCAGATGTGAGATCGCAGGCGATGCCGTGACGGGCCACCCGGTCCTCGATGATCGCCTTGCCCTCCTCCGCGATCGACCACAGGCGACGCGCGTCCACCGCGCCGACCCAACCGGCGATCCTGTCCATATCCGCGGAATAGCCGGAGCAGATCTGACCGCCATTGCGGCCCGAAGCGCCCCAACCGGCCCGGACCGATTCCAGCACGACGACGTCGAATCCCTTTTCCGCAAGCTCCAGTGCGATCGTCAGGCCGGTGAAGCCCGCGCCGATAACGCAGACGTCGCAGGAAATCTCGCCTTGAAGCGGCGCCCGCGCCCGCGCCGGGTTCGCCGAGGCGGCGTAATAGGATCGGACATGCTCTTCCGCCATCACACGGCCCGCAGATAGAGAGCGCGTTCCGAGGGCGTGACTTCGCGCAGAAAGGATCGGCGTTCGCTTTCCTTGGTCTGGCGATAGATGCGCAGCAATTCCGGATCGATATAGCGTGGCAGGATCTCACCCTCCGCCAGAGCATCCAGGGCATCTTCCCACCGGGTCGGCACCGCGACGCCGTGCTGCTCGTAGGCATTGCCGACCGTCCGCTCGCCGGGATCCAGCTTCCGCGCAATGCCGTGATGCAGCCCGGCCAGGACGGCGGCGAGCACGAGATAGGGGTTGGCGTCCGCACCGGACAGGCGATGTTCGACCCGACGACTCTCAGGCGGGCCGAAGGGAATCCGGAATGCCACCGTCCTGTTGTCGTAACCCCAGCTCGGGGCAAGCGGCGCATAGCTGCCTGCCTCGAAGCGGCGAAAGGCATTCGCGTTGGCAGCGAAGATCGCCATGCTCTCCGCCATCGCCGCACCCAGGCCGCCGATGCCGTGATGCAACACCGCACTGCCTTCGTTCGCCTCGGCCGCGAAGACGTTGCTTCCATCGCCGTCGCACAGGCTGACATGAAGATGCATGCCGTTGCCCGCTTGATCCGCAAAGGGCTTGGACAGGAAGGTCGAATCGAAGCAGTGGGACTGGGCCACGCCGCGCACCAGCCGCTTGAGCAGCAGGGCCTGATCGGCCGCGCGCAGCGGGTCGCCGCCATGGTGAAGGTTGGTCTCGTATTGGCCGGGGGCGTATTCCGCGATCGTCGTGTCGATTGGCAGGCCCTGGGCCGCCGCGCCAGCGGCGAGGTCCCGGAACAGATCCTCGAACTCGTCGAGTTCAGCCATGCCGTATACCTGCACCTCGCGTTGTCGCCGCCCCGTTCGCGGCGAAAGCGGCGGCTGTGGGGCACCGTCCGGGCCAGTCTCCCGATCCAGCAGATAGAACTCCAGTTCGAAAGCCACCACGGGATACAGACCGTCTTCGGCGAGACCTTCGACAACACGGCCCAAGGCCTGACGCGGATCGGCGAAATATGGCGTGCCGTCCTGATTCTCCATCGTCATCAGAAGCTGGGCCGCCGAACCGCTTCGCCAGGGCACAGGCGCCAAACTGCCGGGCACGACGATACAGGCCTGATCGGCATCGCCGACCTCCCAGACCAATCCGGCCTCGATCACCGATGCCCCGGTCACATCGCCGGAGAAGATCGAGCCCGGCAAGCGGATACCGTTTCTGAAAACATCGACAAGACCGGTGGGAGGAATTTGCTTGCCGCGGAAAATGCCGTTGAGATCGGTAAACAGAAGATCGACCGTCTCGGTTTCGGGATAGGCGGCGAGGTAGGCCTCGGCTTCATCAGGATCGGCGGCGACAGACATACGATTCGCGCTAACTCCTTGCGATCAAGGGCATCCTGGCCACGGGTGGTGGTCTCGGTCAAGCATGGGTCGTGTTGCCAAGCCAAGCCCAAGGGTGTTAGTTGGACCGGTCGGAACCAACCGGCGTTGCGCGCCACAGCGAGTTCTTATGAAAACCCTCGAAACCTGGCTCAAGAGCCGCGGCATCACCGAGGTCGAGTGCCTGGTACCCGATATCTCCGGGATCGCGCGCGGCAAGATTTTCCCCTCCGAGAAATTCATCGCCGCCTCGCGCGATCATGGCCTGCGCATTCCCGAACAGATTTTCGCCCAAACCGTGACGGGAGACTTTCCCGAGGACACCGAGAAGGTTTGCGATCCTGCCGGGGTCGACGTCTATATGCAGCCGGATCCAGAGACGATCCGCCTCGTGCCTTGGTACCCCGAACCAACGGCCCAGATCATCGCCGATTGTTACTATCTCGATGAATCGCCGGTCGATATCGCGCCGCGCAATGTTCTGCGCCGTGTACTCGCGCTTTATGCCGCACGCGGCTGGAAGCCCATCGTGGCCCCCGAGCTCGAATTCTATCTGGTCAAGATCAACCCCGACTGGGACTTCCCGCTGGAGCCGCCGATCGGGCGGTCCGGCAGGCCCGAAACCGGGCGGCAGGCCTATGGCGTGGATGCCGTCAACGAATTCGACCCGCTGTTCGAGGATCTCTACGATTATTGC
Organism: Pseudomonadota bacterium; assembly: GCA_027619995.1. Lineage (GTDB taxonomy): Bacteria > Pseudomonadota > Alphaproteobacteria > CADEGL01 > CADEGL01 > JABIRQ01. The sequence goes on from JAQCGR010000081.1 coordinate 5,018, forward strand.
GAGGCCCAGAACATCGGCGTCGACACCCTGACCCATGAGGCCGGGGCCGCCCAGATGGAAATCAATTTCGACCACGGCGACGCATTGTCCCTGGCCGACCAGGTCTTCCTGTTCAAGCGGACAGTGCGCGAGACCGCGATTCGCCACAAGGTCTATGCCACCTTCATGGCCAAGCCGATGGAAATGGAACCCGGCAGTTCCATGCATATCCATCAGAGCATGGTCGATGCCAAGACCGGCAGGAACCTCTTCTCCGCGCGCGGCGGCAAGGATTCGCCCTTGTTCCGAAACTACATTGCAGGGCTGCAACGCTATCTGCCCGCCGCCATGCCCCTGCTCGCGCCGAACGTCAATTCCTACCGCCGCCTCCGGCGCTATTCCGACGCGCCGATCAACCTGCATTGGGGCTTGGACAATCGGACGGTCGGCCTGCGCGTGCCGATCTCGCAACCCTCGCAGCGTCGGGTCGAGAACCGCGTCGCCGGGGCCGACGCCAACCCCTATCTGGTCATCGCGGCGACCCTTGCCTGCGGCTATCTCGGGATGATCGAAAAGCTCAAGCCGACGGAACCGATCGAGGGCAGCGCCTATCGACTGGCCTTCACCCTGCCCCGCCAACTGGCCGACGGGCTCGACCGGCTGAATCACACGAAGCCCCTCAAAAAGGCCCTGGGCGAGCGATTCGTCGCGGTTCTCAACGTCGTAAAACAGGCCGAATACGACGCCTATCAGGCGGTCATCAGCTCCTGGGAGCGGGAGAACTTGCTCCTCAACGTCTAGCTGCTATCGTATCGCCATTCGATACATAGTGGACCTTATGACTCAGCCGCACCGATCCCGCCGGACACGCCACGCAGAGCTTCTGATCAACTGCGCGCGCGTCGGCTTCAATCCCTGACCACCGCGCTTTACGGGCGGAGACTTCCGCTGCTCGCCTTTGACGCGATGCGATAATAGGGAAAGCGAGCCGGACCATGACCCAGACGACTGCGAACGACCCCACGCCACGCTGGCGCGAATTGGATGCGCGCCACCACATGCATCCCTTCACGGATTCCCGCGCCCTGGCCGGCGAGGGCAGCCGTATCGTGACGCGGGCCGACGGCGTCCATTTCTGGGACTCGGAAGGCAACCGATTTCTCGACGGCATGGCGGGGCTGTGGAACGTCAATGTCGGCTACGGGCGCGCATCGATCGCCGACGCCGTTCACCGCCAGCTGCTGGAATTGCCCTTCTACAACACCTTCTTCAAGAGCGCGACGCCGCCCTCGGTGGAGTTGTCGAAGATCCTGGCCGATCTGACGCCGAAAGGCATGGACCATGTCTTCTATGCAAGCTCGGGTTCCGAGGCGAATGACACGATCGTGCGCATGGTGCGGCATTACTGGAACCTGAAGGGTCGGCCGGAGAAGAAGATCTTCATCAGCCGCGAATTCGCCTATCACGGCAGCACCATGGCTTCGGCCAGCCTCGGCGGGATGACGGCGATGCACGAGCAGGCCGATCTGCCCCTGCCCGGCTTCGTTCATGTCACGCCGCCCTACTGGTACCGCTACGGCGGCGAGATGAGTCCGGCGGAATTCGGCCTCGCCGCCGCGCGGGCGGTTGAGGAGAAAATCCTGGATCTGGGCGCCGAGAATATCGCCGCCTTCATCGGCGAGCCCGTTCAGGGCGCGGGCGGTGTGATCGTACCGCCGGAGACCTATTGGCCGGAAATCCAGCGCATCTGCCGCAAGCATGACGTTCTGCTCGTCACCGACGAAGTCATCTGCGGTTTCGGTCGCACCGGAGACTGGTTCGGCGCCGATACCTTTGGGATCGAGCCGGATCTGATGGCGATCGCCAAGGGCCTGACCTCGGGCTATCTGCCCCTCTCCGCCGTGGTGCTCGGCGAGCGCCTGACCGAAGAGTTGATCGATGCGGGCGGCGAGTTCAATCACGGCTTCACCTATTCCGGACACCCGGCCTGCTGCGCGGCGGCGATCGAGAATATCCGAATCATGAAGGACGAGAACCTGATCGAACGCGCGCGCGAGTCCATCGGCCCCTATTTCCAGGGTCGGTTGCGCGAACTGGCCGACCATCCGCTGGTCGGCGAAGTACGGGGAATCGGCATGATCGCCGCCGTGGAACTCAGCATGGACAAAGCGACCCGCCGGAACTTTCCGAACGAAGGCCGCGTCGGCATCCAGTGCCGGGACCATTGTCTTTCGCGCGGCCTGATGGTGCGCGCGGTGCGCGATTCCCTCGTCCTCTCGCCCGCCCTGGTGCTGACCCGGAGCCAGGCTGACGAGATCGTCGAAATTCTTCGCGCAGCGCTCGATTCAACCCTTGCGGAACGAGGCGACCGTGCCTGATATACGCGCCGAAAGACGCATGCCGGTTTGACAAGAACCCCTCAACGGGCATGAACTTCTAGGAATGGGAAGAGCGTTCGGGCGGTTCGCCGGAGCGCCGAACACAGTGGGAGCCGAGACTCATGAGCAGCACCGTCAAAGTCATCGTCGGCCTCGTCGTCGTGGCCGTGGTCGCCGTGGTGGCCTATGTGCTGGTCGGACAAGACAAGCAGAGCGGGGAGGAAAAAGTCCTCAACGTATACAACTGGTCCGACTATATCGCCGAAGACACGATCGCCAACTTCGAGAAGGAGACGGGGATCAAGGTCAACTACGACGTCTTCGATTCAAATGAGGTGCTGGAGGCCAAGCTCCTCGCCGGCAACACCGGCTACGATATCGTTGTGCCGACGGGCTCGTTCCTTGAGCGCCAGATCAAGGCCGGCGTCTTCGCCGAGTTGGATCAGAACAAGCTGCCGAACGCCGTCAATCTCGACCCCACCATTCTATCCCAGGTTGCGAAGAACGATCCTGGCAACAAGCACGCGATCCCCTATATGTGGGGCACCACGGGAATCGGCTACAATACCGCCATGGTGAAAGAGCGCCTGGGCGACGTGCCGATCAATTCCTGGGACCCGATCTTCGACCCCGATACGATCGCAAAGCTCGCCGATTGCGGCGTGACCCTGCTCGATTCTCCGGCCGAGGTCTTTCCGGCGGCGGTCAATTATCTGGGTCTCGATCCCACCGCAAAGCGTGAAGAGGATCTAGCCAAGGCCGAGGAGCTGCTTCTCAAGGTCCGGCCGTCCATCAAGTACTTCCATTCCTCGCAGAACATCAACGACCTGGCCAATGGCGATATCTGCGTGGCCATGGGCTGGTCCGGCGACATGCTGATCGCGCGCGATCGCGCCGCCGAAGCCGATGCGGGAGTCGAGGTCGAGTACCTGATTCCCAAGGAAGGCGCCCTGATGTGGTTCGACCTGATGGCAATTCCGGCCGGCGCGCCTCACCCGAACAACGCCCATGCCTTCCTCAACTACATCTTGCAGCCCGAGGTCACGGCCGCCATTTCGAACTACGTTTTCTATGCCAATGCCAATGCGGCCTCGATCCAGTTCGTCGATGCCGATGTCAAGGACGACCCGGCGATCTATCCGCCCCCGGAGACGATGATGCGCCTCTATGTCGATCCTGCCAGCTCGCAGGAATACGACCGTGCGCTGACTCGTGCCTGGACTCGTGTGAAGACCGGCCAGTAAGGCCCGCCGCGGCGATCGGACAAAACGCGCTCCGGCCGGAAACGGTCGGGGCGCGTCTTACATTCGGCCGCGAAACCGTGCGGGAATTCGCCGAGGAGGGAGCGATGAGCAGCGACACCGCCGAGCCCTATATCCGGATCGAGAACGTCACCAAGACCTTTGGCGGCTTCGTGGCCATCGAAGACGTGTCGCTGACGATCGAGCGGGGCGAGTTGTTCTCCCTTCTCGGCGGCTCCGGCTGCGGCAAGACCACCCTTCTGCGGATGCTCGCCGGTTTCGAGATGCCGACCAGCGGACGCATCCTGATCGATGGCATCGATGTGGCCGGCATCCCGCCCTATCAGCGCCCGGTCAATATGATGTTCCAGTCCTACGCGCTGTTTCCCCATATGACGGTTGAATCCAATATCGGCTTCGGTCTGCGCCAGGAGGGGATCGCCAAGGCCGAGATCAAAGAGCGCGTGAACGCGATGCTCGACCTCGTCCAGCTCGGCCGCTTCGGCGGGCGCAAACCGCATCAGCTTTCCGGCGGCCAGCGCCAGCGCGTCGCCCTGGCCCGCGCCCTGATCAAGCAACCCAAGCTGCTGCTGCTCGACGAGCCCCTTGCCGCTCTCGACAAGAAGCTGCGCGAGCAGACCCAGTTCGAACTGGTCAATATCCAGGAACGCGTCGGCATCACCTTCATCGTCGTGACCCATGACCAGTCCGAGGCGATGACCCTGTCCAGCCGCATGGCCGTGATGAACGAGGGCCGGATCGTCCAGGTCGGCACGCCGTCCGAGGTCTACGAGTATCCCGGCAGCCGTTTCGTCGCGGATTTCATCGGCTCGGTGAACCTGATCGAAGGCCGGGTCCTGCGGATCGAGGGCGACAATGCCGTGATCGAGGCCGAGGCCGCGGGCGGCGAATTGCTGGCCGAGTGCGGGTCCGGCCTGGCCGCCGGTGAACCGGTCGCCATCGCCGTCCGGCCGGAGAAACTCTCGATCGGCAAGGACGCGCCGCCGGGCGATGAGAATGCCCTGCGCGGCGTGATCGAAGAGATCGCCTATCAGGGCGATATCTCGATCTATCAGGTCCGCCTGCCCTCCGGCACCATCATGCGGGTGACGGCACCGAACCGGGAACGCTCGGCCCGCCGCTCCCTGACCTGGGAAGACGAGGTCTATCTCTCCTGGCGTCCCGACGCCTCGGTCCTGCTGACCTCATGACCCAAATGGCCGACAACGCGGCCAAACCGGGGCCTGGGCGAACCGAGGGCCTGATGCGCCGCCTCGGCTTCAGCGGGCGGACGGCCGTGATCGCGGTGCCCTATCTCTGGCTGCTGCTGTTCTTCCTCATCCCCTTCGTCTTCGTCCTGAAGATCGCCTTCGCCGAACCGCGCCTGGCCATGCCGCCCTATACGGCGCTCCTGGTCTGGGCCGACGGTATATGGCCCTTGGTCCAGACGACCTGGCGCAACTTCCTGTTCCTGTTCGACGACCGGCTCTATGTCGTCGCCTATCTGAACTCCGTCAGGGTCGCCGGCGTCTCGACCCTGATCTGCCTGTTGATCGGCTATCCCATGGCCTATGGCATCGCCCGGGCCGGGACGGCATGGCGCACCGGTCTGCTGATGCTGATCATCCTGCCCTTCTGGACCTCTTTCCTGATCCGGGTCTATGCCTGGATCGGGATCCTCAAGCAGAACGGCCTGATCAACAACGCACTGATGGGGATGGGCCTGATCGACGAGCCACTACCTCTGATCCACAACGATTTCTCGCTCTATGTCGGGATCGTCTACAGCTATCTGCCCTTCATGATCCTGCCGCTCTACGCGAACCTGACGAAGCTCGATGGCGCCCTGCTCGAAGCGGCGGCCGATCTGGGCGCCCGTCCGTTCAAGGCCTTCCTGACCGTGACCCTGCCGCTCTCGATCCCCGGCATCGTCGCCGGCTCGATGCTCGTCTTCATCCCGGCGATGGGCGAATTCGTTATCCCGGCCCTGCTTGCGGGGCCGGACAATCTGATGATAGGCCGGGTGCTCTGGGACGAATTCTTCTCGAATCGCGACTGGCCCGTCGCCTCGGCCGTCGCCATCGCGCTGCTGGTCCTGCTGGTCGTCCCGATCGTGATCTTCCAGCGCTACCAGAGCCGCGAGGTCGATGCGTCATGACCGGTCGCCGCCCCTATGCCCTCTTCGCGCTGATGGCCTTCGGCTATGCCTTTCTCTATGGCCCGATCGTCTCGCTGATCGTTTTTTCCTTCAACGAGAACAAGCTGGTCACGGTCTGGTCGGGCTTCTCGACCAAATGGTACGACGAGTTGCTGCGCGACGAGCAGATTCTTCAGGCCGCTTTCGTCAGCTTGCGCGTCGCGACCGTCACCGCCTGTTTCGCCGTCGTTCTCGGCACCCTGGCTGGGTTCTGCCTCGCGCGCTTCCGGCGTTTTCGCGGGCGCACCCTGTTCACCGGCATGGTGACCGCGCCCCTGGTCATGCCCGAGGTCATCACCGGCCTCTCGCTCCTGCTCCTCTTCGTCGCCCTGGAGGACCTGATCGGCTGGCCGCCCGGACGCGGCGTCACCACCATCACCCTGGCCCATATCACCTTCTCGATGGCCTATGTCGCGATCATCGTGCAGTCCCGCCTGACCGGCATGGATGAATCCCTGGAGGAAGCCGCGCTCGACCTCGGCGCGCGCCCGGCCAAGGTCTTCATGGTCATCACCCTGCCGATCATCGCCCCGGCCCTCGTCTCCGGCTGGCTGCTCTCCTTCACCATGTCGCTCGACGATCTGGTGATCGCCAGTTTCGTGTCAGGGCCCAACTCCAGCACCCTGCCCATGGTCATCTTCTCCAAGGTGCGCCTGGGGGTCAGCCCGGAGATCAACGCCCTGGCGACGATCATCGTCCTGGTCGTCACGGCCGGGATCCTCCTATCGGGCTGGGTCCTGCTGGGCCAGGAAAAACGGCGCAAGCGCGATATGCAGATCGCCGCCGCCGCCAATCTGTGACGAGCGCGGAGCGTCCCACCATGACTTTGCCGACTGCTGATGGCTTCCGCATGCCCGCCGAATGGGAGCCCCATGCGCGGTGTTGGATGGCTTGGCCCTGT
>JAQCGR010000082.1 GCA_027619995.1 Pseudomonadota bacterium
TCCTCGGCCGCCCGGACGATCCGCCCGGTAACGTGATGGGCCTCGCGGAAGGGCAGATTGAGGCTGCGGACCAGCCAGTCGGCCAGATCCGTGGCGGTCGAAAAGCCTGATCCGGCGGCCGCCCGCATGGACTCCCGGTTGATCACCATATCGGCGACCATGCCGCGCATCGCGCCGACCGAAAGTTCCAGGGTTTCGAAGGCGTCGAAGACCGGTTCCTTGTCCTCCTGCATGTCCTTGGCATAGGCCAGGGGCAGGCCCTTCATCATGACGACCAGCCCGTTGAACGCGCCGAGGACGCGCCCGGCCTTGCCGCGCACGAGTTCGGCGGCGTCGGGATTGCGCTTCTGCGGCATGATCGAACTGCCCGTCGAGAAGGCATCCGACAGGGAAACGAAGCGGAACTGCGCGCTGGTCCAGATGACCAGCTCGTCGGCCAGGCGCGAGAGATGGACGGCCAGGATCGTGCCGGCCGCCAGGAACTCCATGGCGAAGTCGCGGGCCGAGACGGAATCGAGGGAATTGGCCGTCGGCCGATCGAAGCCCAGGGCCGTGGCCGTCGCCTCGCGGTCGATCGGAAAGGCCGTGCCGGCCAGGGCGGCGGCGCCCAGGGGGCATTCGTTCAGGCGCCGACGGCAATCGGCCAGCCGCCCTCGGTCGCGGCCCATCATCTCGGCATAGGCCAGAAGATGGTGGCCCAGGGTCACCGGCTGGGCGGTCTGCAGATGGGTGAACCCGGGCATGATGGTCGCGGCCTCGGCCTCGGCCCGTTCGATCAGAACGGCCTGGAACTCGCGCAGGCCCCGGTCCAGCCGGTCGATTGCGTCGCGAATCCACAGGCGGAAATCGGTGACGGCCTGGTCGTTGCGCGAACGCGCGGTGTGCAGCCTGCCGGCCGCCGGCCCGATCAGTTCGGCCAGCCGGGCCTCCACATTCATGTGGATGTCTTCGAGGGATGCCTTGAATTCGAACCGCCCGGACTCGATTTCTTCCAGGATGGCCTTGAGTCCGCCCTGAATCGCCTCGCCGTCCTCGACCGCGACGATGCCCTGCTTGACCAGCATCGCCGCATGGGCCATGGACCCTGCGATATCCTGGGCGTAGAGGCGCTTGTCGAAGCCGATGGAAGCGTTAATCCGCTCCATCAACTCGTCCGGGCCAGCCTCGAACCGGCCGCCCCAAAGGGCGTTCGACCCGGTCTCGTTTCTATCCTTGGGAGGCATGTTCCGCCTGTGACCGATTTCAAGAAAATCATTGCCGGAGGTTTGGGCGCTGCCGTGGGGATTGCGGCCCTGATCTGTCTGGCGGTGGTCCTCGTGCCGCCGTCCGTGCCCCGCGATGCGCCGCCGCCTTTCGCCGGCCTCTCGGGGGAATTTAGCGTCTTCGACTCACCCAAGCCAGTGCCGGGCCTCGCCTTTGCCGATGCCGAAGGCGCGGACGCCGTGAAGACGACGATCGGACGCAAGGTGGTGCTGCTCAATGTCTGGGCGACCTGGTGCGGTCCCTGCGTGGTCGAGATGCCGACCCTGGACCGATTGCAGGCGGAAATGGGCGGCGAGGCGTTCGAGGTCGTGGCCGTTTCCCTGGATCGCGACGGGGCGGAAGCGGTGCGTCCGTTCCTGGCGGCGCATGGTCTGAACGAGCTTGGAATCTATCTCGGTTCCTTCCAGGGCCTCGCGCCCCTGAATATCCAGGGCCTGCCCGCGACCTATCTGTTCGACCGCCAGGGCCGTCTGGTCGGCTCGCTCAGCGGTCCGGCCGAATGGGATTCGGCGGCAGCCAAGGCGCTGATCCGGTTCTATAGGGATCGGCCGTGACCTTAATCCCCTCTCCCATAGGGGGAGGGAGGGACCCATCGCGGCAGCGATGGGAGGGTGAGGGGTAGGGTCTCGCCCGGATAGGCAGAACCCTTCACCCGGCTCGGCTGCGCCTCGCCACCCTCTCCCCGTGGGAGAGGGTTTTTCTACCGTGCATATGAACAGACCGGGGCACAGGCCAAGCTGTCGAATCCGATCTAGCGAGTTGGGCTAAGCGACCGAGTTCTAACGGGTCGGGACGGGTACGTCGGTGGAATAGTCGTAAAAGCCGCGGCCCTTCTTGCGGCCGAGCCAGCCGGCCTCGACATATTTCACCAGCAGCGGGCAGGGCCGGTACTTGGAATCGGCCAGTCCCTCGTAGAGCACCTGCATCACGGCGAGGCAGGTATCCAAGCCGATGAAATCGGCCAGTTCGAGCGGGCCCATCGGATGGTTGGCGCCCAGCTTCATCGCCGTGTCGATCGACTTCACGTTGCCCACGCCCTCGTAAAGGACATAGACCGCTTCGTTGATCATCGGCAGCAGGATGCGGTTGACCATGAAGGCCGGAAAATCCTCCGAGACCGCGACGGTCTTGCCCAGACGTGCGGCGAGTTCGCGCACGCTGTTGAAGACCTCTTCCTCGGTGGCGAGGCCCCGGATCAGCTCGACCAGTTCCATCACCGGAACCGGGTTCATGAAATGCATGCCCAGGAAACGGCCAGGCCGATCGGTCGAGGCGCCCAGCCGGGTGATCGAGATCGACGAGGTGTTGGTCGCCAGAATCGCGTTCTCGCTCAGCTTGGGGCAGACCTCTTCGAAGATCTTGCGCTTGACGGACTCGTCCTCGGTTGCGGATTCGATCACGAAATCGCAATCGCCCGCGGCATCGGTCGAGGTCGAGGGGACGATCCGGTTGAGCGCGGCCGTCATTTCATCCTCGGTGATGCGCTCGCGGCTCACCTGGCGCTGCAGGTTCTTCTCGACCGTCTTGCGCGCACGGTCGAGGGAAGCCTGGGCCACGTCCATCAGCGCGACCTCGTAGCCGGCCAGGGCACAGACATGGGCGATGCCGTTGCCCATCTGGCCGGCGCCGATCACGCCGATCTTGCGGATGTCCTCGATAGCCATGTCTTTTTGCTCCCGCGCGCTCAGGCGCCCTTGTCCAGTTCTTTCGACAGTTCCGGCAGGGCCTGGAACAGATCCGCCACCAGGCCGAAATCGGCGACCTGGAAGATCGGCGCTTCCTCGTCCTTGTTGATGCAGGCGATGACCTTGCTGTCCTTCATGCCCGCCAGATGCTGGATCGCGCCGGAAATACCGACCGCGATATAGAGGTCGGGGGCCACGATCTTGCCGGTCTGGCCGACCTGATAGTCGTTCGGCACATAGCCGGCATCGACGGCGGCGCGCGAGGCGCCGACCGCGGCGTTAAGCTTGTCGGCAATTTCCTCGAGCATCGCGAAATTATCGCCCGACTGCATGCCCCGGCCGCCGGAAATGATGATCCGCGCGGTGGTCAGTTCAGGCCGCTCGTTGCTGCTCTCCTCCAAGCCGGCGAAGGTGACCTTGTCGTTGGCCTCGCTGCCGGCATCGACCGTCTCGACGGCGGCGGAGCCGCCTTCGGCCGCGGCCGGCTCGAAAGTCGTGCCGCGCACGGTGATGACCTTGATGGCATCCTTGGACTGCACCGTGGCCAGGGCGTTGCCGGCATAGATCGGGCGGATGAAGGTATCGGCCGATTCGACGGCCGAAATCTCCGAAATCTGCGCGACGTCCAAGGCGACGGCCACGCGCGGCATGAAATTCTTGCCGAAGGTGGTGGCGGGTGCCAGGACGTGGCCGTAATCGGCGGCCAGGCGCGCGACCACGGGGGCCAGATTCTCGGCCACCCCGTGCTCCAGCGCCGGGGCGTCGGCATGCAGGACCTTGGCGACTCCGGCGACCTTGGCCGCGGCCTCGGCGACCGCGGCGCAATTGTGTCCGGCGACCAGAAGATGGACGTCGCCGCCGATTTGGGCGGCCGCCGTCACGGTGTTCAGGGTCGCGGGCTTGAGCTCGGCGTTGTCGTGCTCGGCAATGACCAGGATGCTCATCAGATGACCTTCGCTTCGTTCCGCAGCTTATCCACGAGTTCGGCAACCGACTCGACCTTGACCCCGCCCGCGCGCTTGGGCGGCTCGGTCACTTTCAGGGTGACGAGGCGGGGGCTGACATCGACGCCCAGGTCGGCGGGCGACATGGTGTCGATCGGCTTCTTCTTCGCTTTCATGATGTTCGGCAGCGAGGCGTAGCGCGGCTCGTTGAGGCGCAAATCCACGCTGAGAACCGCCGGCAGGGCGATTTCGAGGTTTTCCAGCCCGCCGTCGATCTCGCGCTTCACCTTGGCCTTGCCGTCCGCGATCTCCAATTTGGAGACGTAGGTCGCCTGGGCCCAGCCGAGCAGCGCGGAGAGCATCTGCGGCGTCTGGTTGGCGTCGTCGTCGATCGCCTGCTTGCCCATCAGGATCAGGCCGGGGCCTTCCTTTTCGGCGATCTTCTGCAGGCATTTGGCCACGCCCAGCGGCTCCAAGGCCTCGTCGGTCTCGACAAGGATGCCGCGATCGGCGCCCATGGCGAGGGCGGTCCGGATCGTCTCCTGCGACTGGGTCACGCCCAGCGAGACGGCGATGATTTCTTCGGCGAGGCCTGCTTCCTTGAGACGGATGGCCTGTTCGACGGCGATCTCGTCGAAGGGGTTCATGGACATCTTGACGTTCTGCGTCTCGACGCCCGTGCCGTCGGCCTTCACGCGGATCTTCACGTTGTAGTCGACGACCCGCTTGACGGGGACAAGGATCTTCATTGGCGAGCCTTCCATACCGATTGCGGCGTGCATTCGTGTTGCAATGCGAAAAGGTCGTTTCCAGCGGCAAACATCCAAGTTTAACCGCGAAAAGAGACCCGCGCCGTCGGGTTCAATTGTGCGGTTGCGAACCTAATGGCGGGCAAGCGGGCCTGTCAATCAATGTGGGGCAATGTGGGGAAAGCGCGGGGATATTGCGCGGGCAGCCCGTCAGCGGCTGCCGCCCGGCACCCAGAGCACGTCGCCGGCGCCCTTATCGTTGACGTGGCGGGCCAGGACGAAGAGATGATCGGAGAGGCGGTTGATATAGCGCACCGCCTCGGGATTGACCGTCTCGTCGCGGATCAGGGTGATGATCAGCCGTTCGGCCCTTCGCGCCACGGTGCGGCCCAGGTGGAGATAGGCCGCGCCCGGCGTGCCGCCCGGCAGGATGAAGGATTCGAGGGGCTTCAGATCGGCGTTCATCGCGTCGATCTCGCGCTCCAGTCGCTCGGTCTGGCTCGCGACGATGCGCAGCGGCGGGTATTTCGGGTTCTCCCGTTCCGGGGTGCAGAGATCGGCGCCCAGATCGAACAGGTCGTTCTGGATGCGCGCGAGCATGGCGTCGGCCTCGCCGTCCAGATGCAGCCGGGCCAGGCCGATCACGGCATTGGCCTCGTCCACCGCGCCATAGGCGGCGACCCGGGAGCTGTCCTTGGGCACACGCGCGCCGTCGCCCAGCGAGGTTTCGCCCTTGTCGCCGCCGCGCGTGTAGATCTTCGTCAGCTTGACCATTGCGGGTCCCTCAGCGTCCGAGCAGGAAGAACAGGGCCAGGATCAGCAGGGCCAGGGCCTGCAGGGCGACGCGCCAGCGCATCAGCCGGTTGGAGCGTCTGGGGTCGCCCATCTTGAACACCCCGACAACCAGCACGGCCAGAACGGCGAGCAGGGCCACGGCCATAACGTAGGGAAAGGCATCGTGCATGATCGTTCCTACCTAGGTCGCCGTCGCCGCCCACACAAGCGGGCCCGAACGGCGTTCCGACGCCGGTTCTAGTTCCGCGGAGTCAACAACCCGCGGGCGATGACATGGGCCTGAATCTCGGCCGTGCCCTCGAAGATGTTCAGGATACGCGCATCGCACAGCACCCGGCTGACCGCGTATTCCTGGGCATAGCCGTTGCCGCCATGAATCTGCACGGCGTTGTCGGCATTGGCCCAGGCGACCCGCGCCGCCAGCAGCTTGGCCATGCCAGCTTCGATATCGCAGCGCCGCCCGGAATCCTTCTCGCGCGCGGCGAAATGGGTGAGCTGGCGGGCGATCATGGTCTCGACCGCCATCCAGGCCAGCTTTCCGCCGATCCGGGGGAAGGCCAGGATCGGCTTGCCGAACTGCACCCGCTCGCGGGCATAGGCCAGGCCGATGCCCAGAGCGCAGCGCGCCACCCCGACCGCGCGCGCGGCCGTCTGGATGCGGGCACTCTCGAAGGTCGCCATGAGCTGCTTGAAGCCCTGGCCCTCGGCCCCGCCCAGCAGGTCGCCGGCCGGCACCTCAAAGCCGTCGAAGCCGATCTCGAACTCCTTCATGCCGCGATAGCCCAGCACGCCGATCTCGCCACCGCTCATGCCCTCGGCGGGGAAGGGGTTGGCATCGGTGCCGCGGGGCTTGGCCGCGAAGAACATGCTCAGGCCGCGATGGCCCTTCTCGTCCGGATTGGTGCGCGCCAGCAGGGTCATGACATCGGCCCGGGCGGCATGGGTGATCCAGGTCTTGTTGCCGGTCACGCGGTAGCTGTCGCCGTCGCGCAGGGCGCGGGTCCGCAGGCTGCCCAGGTCCGATCCCGTGTTGGGTTCCGTGAAGACGGCTGTCGGCAGGATCGAGCCGTCGACGATGCCCGGCAGCCAGCGCGCGCGCTGCTCGTCGGTGCCGAACAGGACCAACAGCTCGCCCGCGATCTCGGAGCGGGTACCGAGCGAACCGACGCCGATATAGCCCGCGCTCAATTCCTCGGTCACGACGCACATCGCCGTCTTGCCTATGCCGAGGCCGCCGAATTCCTCCGGGATCGTCAGGCCGAAGACGCCGAGTTCGGCCATCTCGTCGATGATCTCGATGGGAATCAGCACATCCTTGAGGTGCCAGTCCTGGGCGGCGGGGACGACTTTTTCCTCGGCGAAGCGGCGGAACTGGTCGCGCACCATCGACAGGGTCTCGTCCAGCCCGTCCTCGCCGAAGGCGCCGTCGGCGATATGCCCGGCGATCGCCATGCGCACGGCATTGGTGTTGCCGGCCGCGCTCAACCGGCGCACGGCCGGGGTGTTGCGGAAGGCGTCGAGCGCCGCCTCGCTCACGCCCAGATCGGCCGGGCGAACGATCTCGCCCTGGTTCATCGGAATGCCCTGGGCCATCTGGCTGAGATATTCGCCGAAAGCCGCCTGCAGCATCAGGGCTTCGAGTTCGCCCAGTTTGCCGGCCCCGTCCAGGCGCGTGGCCCAGGCCAGCATTTCGCGTAAGGCGGCGGTATAGGTCGCCAGCCAGGCAAAGCCGTGGGCGGCGTATTGGTGTTCTTCCAGCTTGGCGGGATCGGCGCCGCGTTCGCCCTCGACCAGCCCGGCCACGGCGGCGCGCGCCGCGTCGGCAAGGCGTTCAGCGGGCTCGACTGCTTCCGCGCAGAGCGGCAGCAACCTTTCGATAAGAATTGGCGGCGGCGGCGTCTCGGACGAGGCGGGCGTGGCGGCGGAATGTCGGTCCATGACCTGGCACCGGAAGTTCGCGGGTGAGGAGCAGGGCTATACCTCTCCTGCAGGTATTCGGGCAAGGCGGCGCGTCCGAAACCATGGGTTGCTGCGATTTTCCATGGTACGGTTGCGTCCCTTTGATGAGCCAGGGGGATGCTTCCCGTGATCAGGCTGCGCTTGTTTCTGACCCTCGGCGTCGCCGCGTTCGTGATCGTCGTCGTGGCCGGCGTCGGCGGGCTCGGCGTCTTTGGAACGATCGAGAATGCCTTGGCCGTCAAGCGGGAATTCCAGGCGTTCAGGGCGGAAATCGTGAGCCGCACGGTGCGCGCCTATTTTGACCGTATCGAGGCGGAGGCGCGCGTCGTGGCCAGTCTGGCCGCTCTGGCGCCCGGACTGACCCAGGACGACAAGCAGGTCGTGCAATTGCTGTCCGCCCTGGTGGAAAACCTGGAGGGCGTTCGGGATGCGACACTCCTGCGCCCGGACAGAACCAATGTGATGGTGTTCCTGGACGAGGGCGAGGTGGTCTTTCAGTTGAACGGCGACCTCGACGCGGAGGCCTATGTCGTCATGGGCGTGGGCCGTGCCGATCCCGACAGCGAGGGTTACGAGGATCTCTATATGGAGCCGGTCGATCAGCGTCCGGTGACGACCTATACCCTGCATCTCGAAGACGCCGCCGGTGTTTCCCTCGGCACCTTGTTCATCGATATCGATATCGGGACCCTGACCGATGACATCGCGGCGCGAAGCGCCGCCGAAGACAGCTATCTGTTCATGATCGACAACCGCGGTGTCGTCATGGCGCATCACGAACTCGCCGGGGGCGCATTCGAGGACACTCTGACCGAGTTGCCGCGCGCCGAGCATCTCGCCGATCCCCTGCCCGCCGCCATCCTCGCCCATATCCGCACAACCAATGAACCGCCCGAGGAGATCGAAACGCCGCGCGGCCCGTTCCTGGTGACCTTGTCCCGCCTGCCGGGATTGGGTGACAGCGAATGGCTGGTGGTATCGGCCGTGCATCGCGACAAGATCCTGGGCGCCGCCTATGACCGTGCGCGCCTCATCGCCGCGATCGGCCTCGCGGTGCTTGTTATTGCGATGGCGCTCTCCCTCTGGGTCGGGCGGATGATCACGATGCCGGTCCTGCGCCTGGCCTCGGCGGCCGATGCGATTCAGGAATTCGATCTCGCGCTCCCTGCCGGTCAGGGCAGCCGCTTCTTGGAGTTGGATCGTGCGGAGCGTGCCTTCTCGGCCATGCTGCGCGGCTTGCGCGTGTTCTCGCGCTATGTCCCCAAGACACTCGTTCGCCGCCTCATCCAACTCGAAGAGGCGGGCGCCGCCGTCGAGCCCGAGAATCGGGTCGTCACGATCCTGTTCACGGATATCGTGGGGTTCACAAATATCTCGGCGGGCATGGCGCCGGACCGCTTGGCAGCCATGCTCAACGAATATTTCGGTGTCCTGGTCGGCGCCGTTCTGCGCGAGGAGGGGACGGTCGACAAGTTCATCGGCGATGCGCTCATGGCCTTCTGGAACGCGCCGGTCCAACAGGGCGACCATGCCGACCGGGCGATTCGCGCCGCCCTCGCCATCCGCGCCGCGGCGGATGATTTCAACCGCGACCGCGCGGCGCGCGGCGAGCCGGAACTGCACACGCGGATCGGTCTCCATACCGGCACCGTGCTGGTCGGCGATATCGGCACGGAGGAGAGGCTCAACTACACCATCGTGGGCGACCCGGTGAACACGGCCGCGCGCCTGGAAGCCCTGGGCAAGGAAATCGACTGTTTCCTGTGCATTTCCGAGGAAGCGCGCGCCGCCGCCTCAGGGGAGTATTCCTGGCGCCAACTCGATACCGTCACCCTGCGCGGCCGGGCCGAGGAGACGGTGGTCTATACGATCGAGGAGGGCTGACGGCCGCCTATCCGGCCTCGTCGAATCGAATGACGATCTTACCGAAGAAGCCGCCGTCGCGCTGGCGCGCCAGGGCCTCGTGCAACTCGCCGAAGGCGAATACCTTGTCGTCCACGACCGGGCGCAGGCGGTTGACCGCGAAACAGCGCGCCAGGGCCTCGAAGGAGGCCCGGTGGCCGACCACGATACCGACCATCTTCGCGGCCTTGAGGAAGACCGACGGCAAATTCAGCTCCACGGCATTGCCGGAAAGATTGCCGATCAAGGCGACGGTGCCGCCGCCCGTGACCGCGCGCAGGGATTGCTTGAGGGTATTGGCGCCGCCGACCTCGACCACGACATCGGCGCCCCGCCCCTCGGTCAGGTCCCAGGCCGTCTTGCCCCAGTCCGGATCGGCCGTGTAGTCGATCACCGAATCGGCCCCCAATGCCTCTAGCCGTCTGGCCTTGTCGGCGCTTGAGGTTGTCGCGATCACGCGGCAGCCGAAAGCCTTGGCGATCAGCAGGGCGTAGAGGGAAACCCCGCCCGAGCCCTGGATCAGCACGGTGTCGCCGGCCTCGATACCGCCGGCCTCGACCAGCGCCGACCAGGCCGTGACCCCGGCGCAGGGCAGGGTCGCGGCCTCCAGATCGGTCAGATGGTCCGGTACCTTGACGACGAAGCGCTCGTCGACGGCCATGCGCTCGCGCATCACGCCGTCGAGGCGACCGCCGAGTTGGTTCCACCAGTGTTCGGTCGTATAGGGACCGTCGAGCCAGGATTGGTTGAAGCAGGGGCAGACCCGGTCGCCGACCGCGATCCGGGTCACCTTCGCGCCGATCTCGATCACTTCGCCCACGGCGTCGCCCACGGGAATCAGAGGAAGCTCGCCCGTGTAGCGGCCATAGCCGCGGTCGACCACCAGCGGGTCGCGGTAGTTGAGGCTGGCCGCCTTGATCCGCAGCAGCACGTCGCGTGGGCCGAGAACCGGTTCTGGGCGTTCACCCAGGACCAGATTTTCGATGTTCCAATCGCGGATCTCCCAGGCCTTCATCGTCTTCCCCCTGTCGCGCGGTGCGCGGTTACGCCGTTCTGGATTCCTCCAGGCTGCGCAGATCGGGGCGCCGGGCCTGGACGAGGACGGCCATGTTGCCCGGCTTGTGCTCGTTGCGCAGCATCTTCATATGGGCTTCGGGAATTTCGGCCCAGGGGAAGACCTCGCTCATGCAGGGGTCGATGCGCCGTTCGATGACCAGCTGGCCTGTTTCAGATTGGCGAAATGGCTGCCCTGGATGCGCTTCTGGCGCATCCAGACGAAGCGCGCGTCGAAGGTGATGTTGTAGCCGGTGGTGCCGGCGCAGAAGACCACCATGCCGCCGCGCTTCACGACGAAGCAGGAGACGGGGAAGGTCGCCTCGCCCGGATGCTCGAAGACGAAATCGACGTCGTTGCCCTTGCCGGTGACGTCCCAGATCGCCCGGCCGAACTTGCGCACTTCCTTGGCATAGGCGCCGTAGGCCTCGGTGTCTTCGACATCGGGCATGCGGCCCCAGCAGTCGAAGTCGCGGCGGTTGATCGTGTCCTTGGCGCCGAGCGAGATGACGTAGTCGCGCTTGGACGGATCACTGATCACGCCGATCGCATTGGCGCCGGCGGCCGCGCAAAGCTGCACGGCCATCGAACCGATTCCGCCCGAGGCGCCCCAGACCAGCACGTTATGGCCCGGGCGCAGAATATGCGGGCGATGGCCGAAGAGCATGCGCCAGGCGGTCGCAAGGGTGAGGACGTAGCAGCCGCTCTCCTCCCAGCTCAGATGGCGCGGCCGGGCCATGATCTGGCGCGACTGGACTCGGGCGAACTGGGCGAAGGAGCCATCCGGCGTCTCATAGCCCCAGATGCGCTGGGTCGGCGAATACATCGGATCGCCGCCGTTGCATTCCTCGTCGTCGCCATCGTCCTGATTGCAATGGACGACGACCTCGTCGCCGATCTTCCAGCGGGTGACCTTGCTGCCCACGGCCCAGACCACGCCGGCCGCGTCGGAGCCCGCGATATGGTAGTCGGCCTTGTGCACGTCGAAGACCGAGAGAGGCTTGCCGAGAGCGGCCCAGACGCCGTTGTAGTTGACGCCCGCGGCCATCACGAGGACGAGGACTTCATGGGGATCGATCTCGGGCGTGGCGACGACCTCCTCGACCATCGCGGTCGTGGGTTCGCCATGGCGCTCGCGCCGGATGGTCCAGGCATGCATGCGCGCCGGAATATGGCCGAGCGGCGGAATTTCGCCGATTTCGTAGAGGTCCTTGTACTCCCCCGGATTTTCGCCCTGGGGCCCGTCCTGGATCGGGATCACTTGCGCTTCGGCCATGGTCCTGTTCCCTTTTCGCTCGGGTTCCGTTGCGTTGCACAGGGCGGGTAACGGCTACCCATCCTATATTTCT
>JAQCGR010000083.1 GCA_027619995.1 Pseudomonadota bacterium
CTGAAGGCTCTGATTTCGGGCGGCGCGCCGCTGAATGTCGAGATCGGCCTGTTCTTTCACGCTCTCGGCCTGCGCCTGCTGCAAGGATATGGCCAGACCGAAAGCGCGCCGGTGGTGAGTTGCAACAGGCCGCACCGGGTCAAGATGCACACGGTCGGGCCGCCCTTCGTCGATGTCGATCTGCGCATCGCCGAGGATGGCGAGATCCTGCTGCACGGTGAGTTGGTGATGAACGGCTACTGGAACAATCCTGAAGCCACCGCCGAGGTCCTGAAGGACGGCTGGCTGCATACCGGCGATATCGGCCGGTTGGACGAGGACGGCTATCTTCAGATCACCGATCGCAAGAAGGACATCATTGTCAATTCCGGCGGCGACAACCTGTCGCCCCAGCGAGTCGAGGGCTATCTCAGCATGCAGCCGGAGATTGGCCAGGCCATGGTCTATGGCGACAAGCGGCCCCATCTCGTCGCGTTGATCGTGCCCGATGCCGAGTTCCTCAAGACCTGGGCGGCGGAGGCGGGCAAGCCCGCCGATCTCGCCGCCCTGCGTGACGATCCCGGCCTTCGCGGCGCGGTTGAAAAGGCGATCGAGCGGGTGAACAAGGATCTCTCGGGGATCGAACGGGTGCGGCGCTTCGTCCTGGCGGAGGAAGCCTTTTCAGTGGACAACGAAATGATGACCCCGACCCTCAAGATCCGGCGCCACGTCATTCGAGAGAAATACCGCCCGGCCCTGGAGGCGCTCTACTAGGGGCGCGGGCTCATGCCGGAGAGTCCGATGCTCGGCCCGGGCCCGGGTCCGGATCGGCGGCGTCGTCCCAAATCGAGGCTTCGTTTACCCGCCGGTAGCTGTCGAAAGTTTTCTGGCTGAGGACGACGACGAAGCTTTCGAGATCGATCAACACGAATCCCTGTTCGAACAGGGCGCGCCCGATGGCTTCGATCTCTTCGGCATAGAGACGTTTGCGCCCGGCGATCTGGCGCAAGAATTTTGACGATATCCGATAGCGCCCGCGCTCCTTCCCGCCGAAGGACTCTTCGTAAAGTCGCGCCAATGCAACCGCAATCGCGTTTGCGTCGAAGGCCGTGTCAGGAGTATGGGTATTGCGCATATTCATAAAAAACTTTATGTATAGAGAATGAAATTTTTGCAATAACGAAATTTAAATTACTTTTTTGTGTGATCTCCATTTCCATTCGAGTCGCTGCGACCGATTCAGGCTGTTGGATCGCCAACCTATGCGAGCGATCGCGCGGGGTTGCAAGGCCTGATGTGGGAATAACCCAGGAGGCCCTTGGCGCGGCCCGCTCCGGCATCGGTGCCTGAATCATTGGCTAAGGATCCGATTGGGCGATTGCCGAGCTCCATGCGTGCGGAAGGGAGACCGCCACGAGACCAATGCCTTCAGAAGGAGCCCGACGATGAGCGATACTGACGGTTTGATTTGCGCCAAGATTCTGGACGGCGAGGGCGGTGGTCGCCAAGTCGACTGGCCCGAAATCCGCGCGTGGAAGCCCGATGACGGCTTTCTCTGGGTCCATATCGATCCGTCGGGCGGCGAAGCACGCCATTGGCTGACTGAGGACAGCGGTATCGATCCAGTCATCCGCTCGACCCTCCTCCAGGCCGAGACGCGGCCGCGCGTGCTGTCCCAGGGCGAGAATTTGCTCGTTGTTCTTCGCGGCGTGAACCTGAACCCGGGCGCGGATCCGGAAGACATGGTCGCATTGCGGATCTGGCTCGAACGGGACCGGCTGGTCACGGTGCGCCGCCGTCGCCTGATGGCGGTGAACGATCTTCGCGAGGAGCTCGACGCGGGGACCGGGCCGCGCAATGCCGGCGAGTTCCTATCCCGTATCGCCGGCGGGCTTATCGATCGGATGGGGCCGATCATCGGCGATATCGAGGATCGGGTCGATCACCTCGAGGACGAGGTTTTGACGGCGCATAGCGCCGCGCTGCGCAACGAACTGGCCGAGGTCCGGCGCGATGCCATCGCGCTGCGCCGACACCTGGCCCCCCAGCGCGACATGATGGCCAGGCTTCCGATGGAACAGGGCGGCGGCTTGGAACCGGAGCATCGGGCGCAGCTGCGCGAAATCGCCGAGCGCACGATGCGTTATGTCGAGGATCTGGATGCCGTGCGCGAGCGCGCGACGGTCGTTCAGGACGAGTTGAACAACCGGATATCGGATCAGATGAACAGGACCATGTATGTCCTGACAGTGGTTGCGGCGGTCCTGCTGCCTCCCAGCCTTCTGACCGGCTTGTTGGGGATCAATGTCGGCGGCATGCCGGGCGTGGACAGCCCCCTGGCCTTCGGTCTGGTCGCCCTGAGCCTGTTCGTCCTGGCGGCGGTCGAAATCGTCGTGCTGCGCAAGCTGAAATGGATTTAGGCAACCAGGTTCGGCGCAAGCCGAACGCGCCGTTGCGGGAGGGGCCGATATGGAACAGATCATAGACCTGCAGATTTTTGAAACCGAGTACGAGAGCCTGCACGCTTGGTTCTTCGCGCATGTGTTCGTCCTGAGCACGGCCGCTCAGATCGCGGTGATATGCGGTGCTTTCGCCGTGGCGCATTTTTCGGCGCCGGCATTCAACCGTTGGCTCGAACGGCTCACCAAGCTCCGGCTGGTCGAGCGGAGCGTGGCACAAATCACTCAGATGGCCGCGACTCTTGCGCTGCCGATCGTCTGGCTCGTTCTGCAATGGCTATCCGTGCTCGTCGCCGATGCGGCGGGCTGGCCGAACCACCTGATCCAGATTGCTGTCAGCCTGCTGACCGCCTGGGTGGTCATCCGCTTCGTTTCTCAATTCGTGCGCGATCCGACCTGGTCGAAGATCGCCGCAATCTGTGCCTGGACCCTGGCCGCGCTCAACATCGTCGGCTTTCTGGACGACGCTGTGGTTCTGCTCGATGCCATGGTTCTCTCGCTCGGCGCCTTGCGGATTTCGGCGCTGACGGTCCTGAAGGGCGTGTTGGCATTGGCGCTCCTCCTCTGGGTCGCCACGGTCGTTTCCCGGGTCATGGAACGCCGGATCAGAACCCTGCCGAACCTGACACCTTCGGTTCAGGTCCTGTTCAGCAAGCTGCTCAAGGTCGTGTTGCTGACCATCGCCATCGTTGTGGCGCTCAACACCGTCGGCATCGACCTGACCGCCTTCGCGGTGTTCAGCGGCGCGGTCGGCGTGGGCATCGGCTTCGGCCTGCAGAAGGTCGTGTCGAACCTGATCAGCGGCGTGATCCTGCTGATGGACAAATCGGTCAAACCCGGCGATGTGATTTCGGTCGGCGATACCTACGGTTGGATCAATTCGCTCGGCGCGCGCTATGCCTCGGTCGTGACCCGGGACGGGATGGAGTATCTGATCCCGAACGAGGACATCATCACGCAGCAGGTCGTGAACTGGTCCTATAGCAACAACGCGGTGCGGCTGCGCTTGCCCATCGGCGCCGCCTACAAGTCGGATGTCCGGCTTGCCATGAAACTATGCCTGGAGGCCGCGGCGGAAGTGCCGCGCGTGCTTGAGCGCCCGGCGCCCGTCTGCCTGCTGATCGGCTTCGGCGACAGTGCGGTCGATCTGCAGCTTCGCCTGTGGATCGACGATCCGCAGAACGGAGTTTCGAACGTCAAGAGCGCTGTCCTGCTGCTGGTCTGGGACAAGTTCCATGAACACGGCATCGAGATCCCGTTCCCGCAACGCGACCTCCATCTCAGATCGTCGGAGGTCGCGCTGACCGGGGCCAAGGCCGCGGCGGAAGGCTAGCGCGGCGCTTCAGCCCTCGCCGACGGTCAGGACGATCTTGCCGATATGGGCGCTGGTCTCCATCAGGGTATGGGCCTTGGCCGCCTCCGCCAGGGGAAAGGTCTGGTGGACCAGCACCTTGAAGCGGCCGTCTGCCAGGCCGGGCCAGCAATGGCCGCGCATGGTGGCGACGATGCGACCCTTCTCGGCTGCCGGGCGGGCCCGCAGGGTGGAGCCGGTCAGGGTCGCCCGCTTCATCATCAGCGGGCCGAGATTGAGTTCGGTCTTCGCTCCGCCCAGGAAGGCGATATAGACCAGCCGGCCCTCGGCCCCGAGGGCCGAGATGTTGCGTTGGACATAGTCGCCGCCGACCATGTCGAGGATCAGATTGGCGCCGCGCCCACCGGTTTCCGCCTTCACGATCTCGACGAAATCCTCTTCCCGGTAGTTGATCGCCCGCGCCGCGCCCAGATCGGTGCAGGCGGTACATTTCTCGGCCGACCCGGCGGTCGTGAAAACGCGTGCGCCGGCCGCCTTGGCGAGCTGGATCGCCGTGGTGCCGATTCCGCTGGACCCGCCATGGCACAGGAAAACCTCGCCGGATTTCAGGCCGCCGCGCTCGAAGACGTTGTGCCAGACCGTGCAGAAGGTTTCGGGCGCGCCCGCCGCCTCGGCCATCGACAACCCTTTGGGCACGGGCAGGCATTGGCCCGCCGGAACGGCGACATATTCGGCATAGCCGCCACCCGTCAGCAGGGCGCAGACCGCCTCGCCGACGGCGAAGCCCGAGGTCCCCGGGCCGCGCGCCGCCAAATGGCCCGCGCATTCCAGGCCCGGAATATCCGAAGCGCCCTTGGGCGGCGGATAGCCGCCCTGGCGTTGCAGGCAATCGGCCCGGTTGACCCCGGCGGCCGCGACGCGGATCAGGACCTCGCCCTCGGCGGGAACGGGCACCGGGCGTTCGACCGGGCGGAGCATCTCGGGCCCGCCGGGTTCGGCGATCTCGATGGCGGTCATGGTCTTGGGTAGGGAATTCGGCATGGCGATCTCCGGGCGATTGCGGGCTGCACAGGGCGGCGACAGGGCCGCCGCTCTTTCCTATAGTAGCCCTTCGTTGCAAGGGCCGATTGTAGCATTGCCGAGGCGGAAGGACGGGCCATGGATATCGACGATCTGGAACCCCGGAACAAGGCCAAGCCCAAAAAGGACCTGGAGGTCCTGGGGGTGGAGGAACTTGAGGACTACATCGCCGAGCTGGAGGCTGAGATAGCCCGCACCCGCAGCGCGATCGACGGCAAGACGAGCCATCGCAGCGCGGCCGACGCCTTCTTCAAGAAATAGGGCGCGGGGAGCGCGGATCATGGGGGGAATGCTCGACGGCCGCGCGGCCGTGATCACCGGCTCGACCAGCGGGCTGGGCCTGGCGATGGCGCGGGCCTTCGCGGCGGAGGGTTGCGCGATCACCTTCAACGGCTTCCGCGACGCCGAGAGCATCGCGACGGTGATGGCGGAACTGGAGGCCGCCCACGGCGTCGCCCATCGCTACGACCCTGCCGATCTGAGCGATGGGGGTGAGGGCGAGCGACTGATTCGCGATGCCGAGGCCGCTCATGGCGCGGTCGATATCCTGGCCAACAATGCCGGGGTTGAATACATCCGCCCGCTCGAGGAGCTGTCGGACGAGGACTGGGACCGTTGCATCGCGGTCAATGTCACCGCCGCCTTCCGCGCCTCGCGCGCCGCCTTGCCGGGGATGAAGGCGCGGGGCTGGGGTCGCATCGTCAATACCGCCTCGGCCCTGGGTCTCACCGGCACGCCGCGCGATGCACCCTATGTCGCGACCAAGCATGCCCTGGTCGGCTTGACCAAGGTGATCGCGCTGGAGACGGCCGAGGACGGGATCACCTGCAACGCGATCTGCCCGGGCTGGATCGACACCGAATTTTCGATGAACACCATCAACACCTTCATGGCGCGCACGGGTCTGGCCTGGGACGAGGGGCTCAAGCAGCTCGTCTCGCCGACCCAGCCGAGCTGGCGCCTAATCGACCGCAACCATATCGCAGCCCTGGCCCTGTTCCTGTGCTCGGACGCGGCGAGCCAGATCACCGGCGCGGCCTTGCCGATCGACGGCGCCTGGACGGCGAAATGAGTTCCCCCGGGAGGAGAGAAAAAGCATGACCAGGTATCTCGACGGCAGGGTGGCGATCGTCACTGGCTCGACCAGCGGCATGGGGATTGGCATGGCCGAGGCCCTGTCCAAGGCAGGGGCCAGGGTGGTTCTCAACGGCTTCGGCGACACGGACGAGATCGAGGCGTTGCGCGCGCGCATTGCCGAGGAAGCTGGAGTCGAGGTGGCCTACGATCCGGCCGATCTGATGGACCCCGCCGATGTCGCGGGCCTGGTCGCGCGGACCGAGGCGCGCTGGGGTTCGGTGGATATCCTGTGCAACAACGCGGGCATCCAGCATGTTGCCCTGACCGAGCATTTCCCGGTCGAGCGGTGGGACGCCCAGATCGCGATCCTGCTGTCTGCCCCCTTCCACGCCATCCGCGCCGCCCTGCCGGGCATGAAGGCCCGGGGCTGGGGGCGCATCGTCAACACCTCGTCGACCAGCGGCTTGCGCGGCTCGGCCAAGAAATCGGCCTATAGCGCGGCCAAACACGGGATCGTCGGCCTGACCAAGGCGGTGGCGCTGGAGACGGCGGAGGACGGCATCACCTGCAACGCCATCTGCCCCGGCTGGGTGCTGACCGGCATGTCGCGCCCGCAGATCGAGGTCCGGGCCCAGCAGGCCGGCGTCTCCTATGACGAGGCGATGGAACAGATGGCCAATTCTCATCCGACCAAGAAATTCGTGACCAAGGAGCAGATCGGCGCGGTCGTCGCCTTTCTGTGCACGGATGCGGCAAGCCAGATTACCGGCGCATCGATCCCGATCGATGCCGGCCTCACGGCGAAATAAGGGAACGTAGAATGAGCAGCGATCTTGCGGGCAAGCGCGCCCTGGTAACGGGCTCGACCAGCGGGCTGGGCCTCGCCATGGCGACGGCTCTGGCCGGGGCCGGGGCGGATGTGATGCTGAACGGCTTGGGCGAGGCCGCCGCGATCGAGGCGACCCGTGCGGGTCTCGAAAAGAAGACCGGCCGTCGCATCCTTTTCGACGGCGCGGACATGACCCGGCCCAAGGAAATCGCGGCCATGGTCGAGCGGACGGAGACGGAATTCGGTGGCCTCGATATCCTGGTCAACAATGCCGGCATCCAGTTCACGGCCAAGGTCGAGGATTTCCCGCCCGAACGCTGGGACGCGATCCTGGCGATCAACCTGACGGCGGTCTTCCACGGCTGCCGCGCGGCCGTGCCGGGCATGAAGGAACGGGGCTGGGGGCGCATCGTCAACACCGCTTCGGCCCATGGCCTAGTCGCCTCGGTCGAGAAATCGGCTTATGTCGCGGCCAAGCACGGTGTCGTCGGCCTGACCAAGGTGGTCGCACTGGAAACCGCGGAACACGGCATCACCTGCAATTCGATCTGCCCGGGCTGGGTGCGCACGGCCATCGTCGAACAGCAGATCGAGGCGCGGGCGAAGGCCAAGGGCGTCCCGATTGAAGAGGAGGCCAGGGTGCTGGTCGGCGAGAAATCGCCGTCCAGGACCTTCGTGACGCCCGAGCAGATCGCGGCCCTGTGCCTGTTCCTTTGCTCCGATGCCGCCAGCCAGATCACCGGCGCGGCCATGACCATGGATGGCGGCTGGACGGCGCAGTAGCAAGCGGACCTCCGGCGGCCCCTCGCCCTTCGAGACGCCGGGCTGTTGCCCGGTTCCTCAGGGTGAGGGCACTACAGCAATATCTCTCCTCATCCTGAGGAGCGCGCAGAGCGCGCGTCTCGAAGGATGAAATGACACGGGGCTGGTCCCGAATCGCCGATGGGACGGCAGAACACATTCATCACCCGTCAAACTCTCCCCCATAACCTCGTCTTCGTTACGGCCTGCAGCGGGCCGTCGTTGGATGCCTCATCCAACCCTCGAACTTATACCTCCCAAATCCCACTGGGCCGCCTTCGGGCGGCTCCTTCTTTTTGAGCGTGGCCGCCTCTTGCTTGTCGGGCCGCAGCAACCGTGCTAGTTGCGCGCAACCCTGTTCGGAGGCGCCAGCCATGGCCCGATCCAACCAGCCCCGCTTCGATACCCTGTCCCTGCATGCCGGTCAGCATCCGGACCCGACGACCGGGGCGCGGGCGGTGCCGCTCTATCAGACCACCTCCTATGTTTTCCGCGACACCGATCACGCCGCCGCCCTGTTCAACCTGGAGCGCGTCGGCCATATCTATTCGCGCATCTCCAACCCCACCGTCGCGGTGCTGGAAGAGCGCATCGCGGCGCTGGAGGGCGGGGTCGGCGCGGTCGCCACGGCAAGCGGCCAGGCCGCGCTGCATCTGGCCGTCGCGACCCTGATGGGGGCGGGCGGGCATATCGTTTCCTCCGCCTCGATCTATGGCGGCAGCCACAATCTCTTCGCCCATACGATGCCGCGCTTCGGCATCGAGACCAGCTTCGTCGATCCGCGCGACACCGAGGGCTTTCGCAAGGCGATCCGGCCCGAGACGCGGATGGTCTTCGGCGAGACCTTGGGCAATCCCGGCTGCGAGATCATGGACCTGCCGGCGATCGGCCGCATCGCCGAGGAAGCCGGCATTCCGGTGCTGATCGACAACACCTTCGGCACCCCCTACCTGTTCCGACCCTTCGAATGGGGCGCCCATCTGGTGGTGCATTCGGCGACCAAGTTCCTGGGCGGCCACGGCATCGCCATCGGCGGCATCGTGGTCGATGGCGGGCGTTTCGATTGGGAGGGCAGCGGCAAGTTCCCGACCCTGACCGAGCCCTATGCCGGCTACCATGGCCTGGATTTCTCGGAGGAATTCGGGCCCCAGGCCTTCTGCATGCGCGCACGGGGCGAGGGGCTGCGCGATTTCGGCGCCTGCATGAGCCCGGCCAATGCCTTCCATCTGATTCAGGGCGTCGAGACCCTGCATCTGCGCATGCCGCGCCATGTCGAGAACGCGCGCGCCGTCGCCGCGTTTCTGGACGATGCGGAAGAGGTCGAATGGGTCAGCCATCCGGACCTGCCGAGCCATCCCGACCATGCGCGGGCCAAGGAGATGCTGCCCAAGGGCGCCGGGGCGATCTTCGCCTTCGGCATCAAGGGCGGGCGCGCGGCCGGGCGGCGGTTCATCGAGCGGCTCGAGCTGTTCTCCCATCTGGCCAATGTCGGCGATGCCAAGTCGCTGGTCATTCATCCGGCCTCGACCACCCATCAGCAGATGGATGCGGCCTCGCTCGAGGCCGCCGGGATCGGCGAGGACCTCGTGCGCCTGTCCGTGGGCCTGGAGGACAAGGACGACCTGATCGACGACCTGGCCCAGGCCCTCAAGGCCTCGCAGCGGGGTTAGGGACGCAATGACTATGGAAATTGCTGCCGCCGGCGTGGCACGCCCCCACCTCACCCCGGCCCTCTCCGCCCCCGAGGGCGGAGAGGGAGTGCCAGCCGCCATGATGCCGTTTTTCCCTCTCCGCCCTCGGGGGCGGAGAGGGAGGGGCCCGTCGCGCAGCGATGGGAGGGTGAGGTGGGGGCTTGGCACCCTGCAGAGCGAGCGGAACCCGCAGCCATGGAACTGAGCGTTCGCGGCAAGCCCGTCTTTGCGGCGACCGGGGGGCGGGTCTTCGATCCGGCCCTCCCGGCCGTGGTCTTCGTCCATGGCGCGGGCATGGACCATACGGTCTGGTCCATGCAGACGCGTTTCTTCGCCCATCACGGCCATTCGGTTCTGGCGATCGACTTGCCCGGCCATGGCCGTTCGGCGGGGCCGGCTTTGGAGAGCATCGAAGCCCAGGGCGCCTGGGTGCTCGACCTGATCGCGGCCGCCGGAACGGGGCGCACGGCCCTGGTCGGCCATTCCATGGGTTCCCTGGCCGTCCTTGATGCTTCGCGCCAGGGCCCCGACCGGACCGAGCGGCTGGCCCTCCTGGGCGCCGCCGAGCGCATGCCGGTCCATCCCGCCCTGCTGGCCGCGGCCGAGCGGAACGAACCTACGGCCTGGGACATGATCACGGGCTGGGGCTTCGGCCGATCCGCCCAGCTTGGCGGCCATCGGGGGCCGGGGCTATGGATGACCGGCGGCGGACGCCGCCTGTTGGCCCGGGCGCCTGACGGTGTGCTGCATGCCGACCTGGCGGCTTGCAACGCCTATGAGGACGCTGTCTTGGCCGCCGACACCGTGGCCTGTCCGACCCTGCTGATCTGTGGGCGCGACGACCGTATGACCCCGGTAAAGGGCGCGGCCGCCCTCTGCGAGGCCTTCGCCGACGGACGGATGACGATCCTGGAAGGGGCGGGGCATATGATGATGATCGAGCGCCCGGACGAAACCCTGGACGCGCTTAAGGATTTCCTGGGGGGCTGAACGCATGGCCGAAAAGCCGGTCGAGACACGGGCGGACTATCCGCATTTCCTCGAGATTCCGATCCGCCTGCGCGATGTGGATGTCTATGGCCATGTCAACAACACGGTCTATCTCCAGTTCTTCGACACGGTGATCAACGCCTATCTGATCGAAGAGGGCGGGCTCGACATGCCGAAGGGCAAGGTCATCGGTCTGGCCGTCGAAACCATGTGCCGCTTCCATGCGGAAATCGATTTTCCGGGTCGGATCGAGGCGGGGCTGCGCGTCAAGCGCATCGGCAATTCCAGCGTCACCTACGAGGTCGGCATCTTCAAGCCGGGCCTGGAGACCTCCGCCGCGACCGGCCATTTCGTCCATGTCTTCATCGACCGCGAGAGCCGCAAGCCGACCCCCATTCCGGCAAGCATGCGCGCGGCGATGGAGAGGCTGTTGGTGGCACTCTGAGGGGATAGCTTGTACAGCCGGTCGGGCCGCCGCAGACTTGCCTCTCAATACGAAACGAGAGGGTAGACCATGGCGAGACCGGATGCGGACAAGGTGCGGCGAGTCGGAATCATCGGCTCGGGCCTGATCGGCGCGAGTTGGACGGCCCTGTTCCTGGGCCAGGGGATGGAGGTCGCGACCTATGACGAGCGCGACGATGCCGAAGCGCGGGTACGCGAAGGGATCGACCGGGCCGGTCCGGCGCTCGCCCAACAGGGTCTGGACGCCAGCCGCGGCACCCTGATCGTCTGCGACACGATCGACGAGGCTTGCGACGGCGCCGGTTTCGTCCAGGAAAGCGTGTTCGAAAACCTGGCGGTCAAGCGCGAGATTCTGAAACAGGTCGATGCGGCGACCGCGCCCGAGGTGGTGATCGCCTCCAGCTCCTCCGGCCTGCTGCCTTCCTCCATCGCCAAGCTTTGCGCCCGCCCCGAGCGGATCCTGGTCGGCCATCCCTTCAACCCGCCCTATCTGATACCCTTGGTCGAGGTGGTGGGCGGTGAGAAAACCGATTCCAGGGCAATGGATTGGGCGATGGAATTCTATGCCGCGGTCGGCAAACGCCCGATCCGCTGCAAGAAGGAGGTCCCAGGCTATGTCGCGAACCGCCTGCAATCGGCGGTGTTTCGCGAGATCATGCATCTGATCAAGGAGGACGTGGCCTCGGTCGAGGATATCGACCGTTCGATCAGCCATGGCCCGGGCCTGCGCTGGGCCGTTCAGGGACCGGTGCTGACTTTCCACCAAGCCCATGACAAGGGCATGGCCGCCTTCATCAAGAACTTCGAGCCGGAGATCACCGCTTGGACCGATGCCGGGCGGATTGCCCTGGAAGAGGAACAACGCGCGCGCCTGATCGCCGGGGCCGAGGCCCTGGCCGAGGGCCGGAGCCATCGGGAATTGGCGGCGATCCGGGACGCGGTGGTTCTGGCGACCTTGGCGGCCAAGGACGAAAACGACGGCAACGAATAGAAAAAGGGCCGGCGGTCGCCCGCC
>JAQCGR010000084.1 GCA_027619995.1 Pseudomonadota bacterium
GACCCGCATCAGATAAACGTTGTCGATGCCCGCCTCGGCCCGGGCCTCCAGCATGTCGTAGTAGACCTTGCCGGTGCAGAGCACGAGCCGCTTGACCGCCTCGTCCGATGCCGGCGGCTCGTCGTCCCAGAGCACACGGTGGAAGGTCGTGCCCTTGGCCATCTCCTCCAGCTTCGAGACCGCGCGCTTGTGGCGCAACAGGGATTTCGGCGTGAAGAGGATGAGCGGCTTGCGGAAGTTGCGCCGCACCTGGCGGCGCAGGATGTGAAAATAGTTGGACGGGGTCGAGCAGTTGGCGACCTGCATATTGTCCTCGGCGCAGGCCTGGAGGAACCGCTCGGGCCGGGCCGAGGAATGCTCCGGCCCCTGCCCCTCATAGCCGTGGGGGAGCAGCAGGGTCAGGCCCGACATGCGCAGCCATTTGGCTTCGCCCGAACTGATGAACTGGTCGATGATGACCTGGGCGCCGTTGGCGAAATCGCCGAACTGGGCCTCCCAGAGCACCAGGGCATGGGGTTCGGCCAGGGTATAGCCGTATTCGAAGCCGAGCACGCCGAATTCCGAGAGCGGGCTGTCCAGCACCTCGAACTCGGCCTGCTTCTTCGCGATATGGGCCAGCGGGATATAGCGCTCTTCGGTTTCCTGGTCGCGCAGGATGGCGTGGCGCTGGCTGAAGGTGCCGCGCCCCGAATCCTGGCCGCTGAGGCGCACCGGCGTGCCCTCGGCCAGCAGGGTGCCGAAGGCCAGATGCTCCGCCGTCGTCCAGTCCACGCCCTCGCCGGTCTCGATTGCCTTGGCGCGCTGCTTGAAGATACGCTCGATCTTGCGATTCGCCGCGAATTCCGCGGGCAGGGTCGTCATCGACGCGCCGATGCGTTTGAGTTCGGCCAGTTCGACTGCCGTGTCGCCGCGCCGGTCCTCGCCGCGCGCGATCTCCATCCCCGTCCAGACCCCTTCAAGCCAGTCGGCCTTGTTGGGCTTATAGGCCTTGGCCCCCTCGAAATCGGCCTCCAGCCGGTCCTGGAAGGTCTGGACGATGCTGTCGCCCTCGCCCTCGGCCAGCACGCCCTCGCGCGTCAGCTTCTCCGCGTAGAGCTGGCGCACCGGCGGATGCTTGTCGATGCGGCGATACATGATCGGTTGGGTGAAGGCCGGCTCGTCGCCCTCGTTATGGCCGTGGCGGCGGTAGCAGAACATGTCCACGACCACGTCGCGGCGGAAGGTCTGGCGGAACTCGGCCGCGATGCGCGCGACATGGACCACCGCTTCCGGATCGTCGCCGTTCACATGGAAGATCGGCGCCTGGACCATCTTGGCGACGTCCGAGCAATAGGGCGAGGAGCGCCCGAAATCCGGCGTCGTGGTGAAGCCGATCTGGTTGTTGACGACGAAGTGGATGGTGCCGCCCGTGCCGTAGCCGTGGAGGTCGGACATCATCAGCGTCTCGGCCACCGGACCCTGTCCGGCGAAGGCCGCGTCGCCATGCATCAGCAGGGCCATGACCGTCTTCTTGCGGTGCCCGGCCCGGGTCTGCTTGGCCCGCACCTTGCCGATGACGACCGGATCGACCGCCTCGAGATGGGACGGGTTCGCGGTCAGGGACAGATGGATCTTGGTGCCGTCCTCGAACTCCCGGTCGGTCGAGGTGCCGAGATGGTATTTCACGTCGCCCGAGCCCTGGACTTCTTCCAGGCTGGAATGGCCGCCCTCGAATTCGCCGAAGATCGCCCGGTAAGGCTTGCCCATGACATTGGCCAGCACGTTCAGCCGGCCGCGATGGGGCATGCCGATGACGATTTCCTGCACGCCGAGGCTGCCGGCATGGCGCGCGATCTCCTCCAGCGCGGGAATCGTCGATTCGCCGCCATCCACGCCGAAACGTTTGGTGCCAGTGTATTTCTTGTCCAGGAAATGCTCGAAGCCCTCGGCCTTGACCAGGCGTTCGTAGATCCAGCGCTTGTCCTCGGCCGAGAAATTCGTGCGGTTGTGGACCGCCTCGATGCGCTCCTGGATCCAGGCCTTCTGGTCCGGCTCCTGGATATGCATGAACTCGACGCCGATATGGCCGCAATAGGTCTCGTTCACCCGCTCCATGATCTGGCGCAGGCTCGCCGTCTCCAGCCCCAGGACATGATCGATGAAGATCTCGCGGTCCCAGTCCCCGTCGCCGAAGCCGTAGGAGGTGGGATCGAGCTCCTGGTGGCCGAGATCGCCGCTATGGATGCCCAGCGGGTCGAGCTTGGCCTTCAGATGCCCGCGCACCCGGTAGGAGCGGATGAGCATGAGGGCGCGGATCGAATCGAGGGTCGCGGCCCGGGTTTCCTCCAAGCTGACCGCGCCATTGGCGGCGACGGCAATGGTCGGCGGGGGCTCGTCGGCGCCGTTCTCCACCACCAGCTCGATGCCGTGGCGCGGCCAGCCGATCACCTGGGTGCCGCGTGGCGCCCAGCTCGCTCCGCGCATCTCGTCGAGCAGGGCCTGCTGGTCGTCGTCCAGTTCGGCGAAGAAATCCGCCCAGCTCGCATCGACCGAACCGGGGTCCTTGAGATAACGGCCGAAGAGTTCGGCCACGAATGTGCCGTTCGGGCCCAGCAGGAAGGCAGAGGGATCGCGTTGCGCGGTCATGATCGGATTGCGACGCCTTTCACGGACACAGCCTTTCGCTTAACGGAACGGGGTTAACGGTTCATTACCGCAAACATGGTGCGGCCCATGTCCGAGGGCGAATCGGTGACCTCGATTCCGGCCTCGCGCATGGCGGCGATCTTGTCCTCGGCGCCGCCCTTGCCGCCGGCGATGATCGCCCCGGCATGGCCCATGCGGCGTCCCGGCGGCGCGGTGCGCCCGGCGATGAAGCCAACGACCGGCTTCTTGACCTTATGGGCGGCAAGATAGGCCGCCGCCTCTTCCTCGGCCGTGCCGCCGATCTCGCCGATCATGACGATGCCCTCGGTCTCGTCGTCATCAAGGAAGAGCGAGAGGCAATCGATGAAATTGGTGCCGTTGACCGGGTCGCCGCCGATGCCGATGCAGGTCGTCTGGCCCAGCCCGACGGCCGTGGTCTGGCCCACGGCCTCATAGGTCAGTGTGCCGGAGCGCGAGACGATGCCGATCCGCCCGCGCTTGTGGATATGGCCCGGCATGATGCCGATCTTGCACTCGTCCGGCGTGATGACGCCGGGGCAGTTGGGCCCGATCAGCCGGGTGGCCGAACCGGTCAGGGCGCGCTTGACCCGCACCATGTCGAGCGCGGGAATACCCTCGGTGATGGTGACGACCAGGGGAATTTCCGCGTCGATCGCTTCCAGGATCGCATCGGCCGCGAAGGGCGGCGGCACGAAGATCACGCTGGCATTGGCCCCCGTCTCGGCGACGCAGTCGGCCACTGTGTTGAAGACCGGCAGATCGAGATGGCTGGTGCCGCCCTTGCCCGGCGTCACGCCGCCGACGACGGTCGTGCCATAGGCGATCGCCTGCTCGGAATGGAAGGTGCCGTTGGCCCCGGTAAAGCCCTGGACCATCAGGCGGGTGTTCTTATCGACGAGCACGGCCATCAGGCGGCCTCCTTCACGGCGGCCACGACCTTTTCGGCGGCGTCGCCCAGATCGTCGCCGGAAATGATCGGCAGGCCCGATTCGGCTAGGATCTTCCTGCCCAGATCGACATTGGTGCCTTCGAGCCGGACCACCAGGGGCACGCTCAGCTCGACCTCGCGCGCCGCCGCGACCACGCCCTCGGCGATGACGTCGCAGCGCATGATCCCGCCAAAGATATTGACCAGGATGCCGCGCACATTGGGATCGGACAGGATCAGCTTGAAGGCGATCGTCACCCGTTCCTTGGTCGCGCCGCCACCGACATCGAGAAAGTTCGCCGGCGATCCGCCGCGCAGCTTGATGATGTCCATGGTCGCCATGGCCAGACCCGCGCCGTTGACCATGCAGCCGATATCGCCGTCGAGCTTGACGTAGTTCAGCTCGTGGCGCCCGGCCTCCAATTCGGTCGGGTCCTCTTCGTCCTCGTCGCGCATCGCGGCGACGTCCTTGTGGCGATAGAGGGCGTTGTCGTCGAAACCCACCTTGGCATCGAGGGCGATCAGCTGGCCGCCGCCGGTCACCACCAGCGGATTGATCTCGACCATGGTCGCGTCCAGATCGAAATAGGCCTTCACCAGGGCCGGGAAAAAGCGCATCGCCGATTTGAAGGCATCGCCCTCGAGCCCCAGCCCGAAGGCCAGGCGGCGGGCATGGAAACCCTGGAAGCCGGTGGCCGGGTCGATCGAGACGCGGATGATCTTCTCCGGCGTCTTCTCGGCGACCTCCTCGATCTCCACGCCGCCCTCGGTCGAGGCCATCACCGTGACGCGCGAGGTCGCGCGGTCGAGCAGGATGCCGAGATAGATTTCGCGGGCGATGTCGCAGCCTTCCTCGACATAGAGGCGCTTGACCTCCTTGCCTTCGGGGCCGGTCTGATGGGTCACAAGGACCTTGCCGAGCAGTTCCTGCGCGGTGTCGCGCACGGCGTCGATCGATTTCACGACCTTGACCCCGCCGGCCTTGCCGCGGCCGCCCGCATGGATCTGCGCCTTGACGACCCAGACCGGGCCGCCGAGTTCTTCGGCGGCCTCGACCGCCTCCTCAACCGAGAAGGCGGGCTTGCCACGCGGCACGGCGACGCCGAAGCCCTTCAACAGCTCCTTCGCCTGATACTCGTGAATATTCATATAGTTCCGTCCCGTGAATCCGATGCGCGGCGACCGGGTCGCACCAACTTTACCAGCCGGCCCCGGTCAAACAACCGCGCCACTATGACGGTTCGCGTCAGTCAAACCGGCAAACCCCGGAAAACCGCTATTTCTTCTTGGTCTTCGCCTTAGTCTTGGCCTTAGACGGGGCCTTAGCCTTAGACGGGGCCTTGGCCGGCTTCGAGGCGCTGGCAAGGAGCTTCTTCGAAACCGAGATGAGGCCGCGCACGGCTTGGATCGATTTGGCGAGCGCCTTCTTCTCGGTCGCGTTGAGCTTGATCTCCATGACCCGCTCCACGCCGCCCTCGCCGATCACCGCCGGCACCCCGACATAGAGATCGCGTATGCCGTACTGGCCGGTCAGCCAGGCGGCGCAGGGCAGAACCCGCTTCTTATCCTTGAGATAGGATTCGGCCATCAGGATGGCCGAGGCGGCAGGCGCGTAGAAGGCCGAGCCGGTCTTCATCAAGCCGACGATCTCGGCGCCGCCGTCGCGCGTGCGCTGCACGATGGCGTCGACCTTCTTCTTGGTCGTCCAGCCCATCTTGATCAGATCCGTGACCGGCACGCCAGCGACGGTGGAATAGCGCACCAGCGGCACCATCGTGTCGCCATGGCCGCCCAGGACGAAGGCCGAGACATCCTCGACCGAAACCTTGAACTCATCGGCCAGGAAGGTGCGGAATCGCGCCGAGTCCAGCACCCCGGCCATGCCGACGACATGGCTGGCGGGCAGGCCGGAGACCTCCTTCATCACCCAGACCATGGCGTCCAGGGGGTTGGTGATGACGATGACGAAAGCCTTGGGGCAGTATTTCTTGATCGCCTCGCCGACGGCCTTGATGACCACGGCGTTGGTGCCGATCAGGTCGTCGCGGCTCATCCCCGGCTTGCGCGGGATGCCGGCGGTCACGATGACCACGTCGGCGCCGCGCAGCGCGCTGTAATTGGTCGAACCCGAATAGGCGGAATCGACGCCGGAGACGGGGGTCGACTGCATGATGTCGAGGGCCTTGCCCTTGGGCATGCCGCCGGTCTGGGGAATGTCGATGAGGGTAACGTCGCCAAGCTCCTTGAGCCCGGCGAGGAGGGCGAGCGTGCCGCCGATCTGCCCCGCGCCGACAAGCGCGATCTTGTTGCGTGCCATGGGAACCTTCCCGAGAAATGCCAAGGATCGATGCCGCGCGCACTGGTCGCGCAAGCATCCTGAATTGCGCGCGTTGTCTAGCGCGATTCGGCCCCCCGGAGCAAGGCGGCGCGCCCAGAAGCGCTTTGCCGCTAGTCGCCCCGGTGACCCTCCGCCAGATAGTCGGCCGACTGCATCTCCGCCAACCGGCTCACCGTGCGCTGGAACTCGAAGGCATGGCTGCCGCCGGAATGCAGTTTTTCGGGCGGCGCCTCCGCGCTCATCACCAGCTTGACCCGATGCTCGTAGAGTTCGTCGATCAAGGTCATGAAGCGATGCGCCTCGTTGCGTTCCTCCTCGCCCATGCGCGGCACGCCGGACAGGACGATGGTGTGATAGCGCCGGGCGATGACGAGGTAATCCTCCGCCCCCAGGGGCTTTTCGCAGAGTTCGGCGAAGCTGAAGCGGGCCACGCCGCGCGCCGCCCGCGCCGTCGTCACGATGCGCCCGCGCACCTCGAAGCTCTGCGGACCGGCCCGCGCGCCCTCGGTCAGGTCGGCGAAGGCGCGGTCGAGCGCTGCCGCGGTCGCCGGGCCGAGCGGGTGGTGATAGACGCGCATGCCGTGCAGCCGCTCCATCCGATAATCGGTCGGCGAATCGAGAGCCAGCAGATCGAGCCGAGACTTGAGCAGGTCGATGAAGGGCAGGAAACGCTCGCGCTGAAGCCCGCCCTTGTAGAGATCGCCGAGCACGACGTTGGAAGTGGCGACGACCACGACGCCGCGCTCGAACAAGGCCTCGAACAGCCGCCCCAGGATCATCGCATCGGCGATATTGGTCACCCGGAACTCGTCGAAGCAGAGCAGCCAGGCCCGTTCGGCCACGAAATCGGCGGCCGCCGGCATGGGGGCGCCCGCCTCTTTGCCCTGGTCCGTGCGGTCCTTGCGCCAGCGATGGATGTAGTCGTGAATCTCGATCATGAATTCGTGGAAATGGACCCGGCGCCGCTCTTCGACCGTCGAGGTCTCGAAGAACAGGTCCATCAGCATGGATTTGCCGCGCCCGACCGGGCCGTAGAGATAGAGGCCCTGGGGCGGCTCCTCCGTCCGGCGGGTCAGGCCGAACCGCGCCTTCCAGCCGCCCATCCCGGTCGCCGGGCGGTAGCCGCGCAGGGCCTTGTGCAGGCTCTGCAGCTTCTCGACCGCCAGGCCCTGGGCCGGATCGGGACGCAATTCGCCCGATCTCTGCAAGGCGCGGAAGGCGGGAAGGGGGCCGTCGGTCATGGGGGCGGTCATGGGGGCGGTCATGGGGTCAAAACGCGCAGTGGAGAAAATCCGGGCGGGCGTGAGAGATAGCCGAGCGGCGCGCGAAGGCAAAGCGCCGATCCGGCGAATTCGCGCTTGCCGGCGCTTTATCGCCACGAAGCCTTGTGTCTAGGATGCCGCGCCATGCTGCCGATCGATCACCTGTTCCGCGCCGCCGCGCGCTGGCCCACGCGCATCGCCGTCGATGCGCCAGGCGTGAGCCTGTCCTACCGCGCGCTGGCCGAAAGGGTCGCTACCCTGGCCGCCGCCTTCCAGGCGCACGACCCCGATCCAGACGGCCGCATCGGCATCTGCGCCCATAACACCCTGACCAATCTGATCGCCATGCTGGCGGTCCAGGCCGCGGGGCGCTGCTGGATCGCCCTCAACCCGCGCAACGGGCGGGAGGAGCTGGACGGCTTCATCGACCTCGCCCGTCCGGCTCTGATCGTCGCCGACGAGGATTGCCTGGACCGTTTCACCGCCCCCGCCGCGGGCCTGATCCGGGGTGCCACGGCAAAGCCGAGCCAGGCCGCCGACACGGTCGCCGGCCTGCTCGCCGCCCATGCCGGCAAATGCCCCGCGCCCGCATCCAACGATCTCTCGCGCATCGCCGCCGTCAAGCTGACCGGCGGCTCGACCGGCAAGCCCAAGGCGGTGATGCAATCCCAGCGCTGCTGGAATGCGGTGACGGTCAATCAGATCCTGGCCATCGGGCTGACGGCGGAGGACGTGACCCTGCTGGCCGCGCCGATCACCCATGGCAGCGGGCAGTACATCCTGCCGACCCTCGCGGTCGGCGGGCGGCTGGTCCTGATCGACCGGCCGCGCCCGGCGGATATTCTCGATGCCTTCGAGACGCGCGGCGTCTCCACCGTCTTCCTGCCGCCGACCATGATCTACATGCTGCTGGCCGAATCCGGCGCGGCCGAGCGGACCTACCCCGCCCTGCGCCATCTGATCTATGCCGGCGCGCCCATGCGGGCCGAACGCATCATCGAGGCTCGCGCGGCCTTTTCCGGCGCTATCGAAACCTCCTACGGCCAAGCCGAGGCGCCGCAGATCATGGCCTATCAGCGGGCCGGGGATTTCGCCGAAGAGGCCAATCTGGGCGCCGTCGGCTTCCCCACCCCGCTGACCCGGCTGGCCGTCATGGAGGCGGAGAACCGGCTGCTGCCCCAGGGCGAGACGGGCGAGATCGTCGCCGCCGGGGATCTGCTGTTCAGCGGCTATCTCGAGAATCCGGAAGAGACGGCGGCCGTGCTGCGAGACGGCTGGCTGCGCACCGGCGATCTCGGCTCCTTCGACGAAGACGGCCGGCTGTTCATCCGCGGCCGGGCGCGGGACGTCATCATCACCGGGGGTTTCAACGTCTATCCGGGCGATGTCGAACGCGCCCTAGGCCGCCACCCTGCCGTCCAGGAATGCACCGTCTTCGGGGTCGAGGACGACAAATGGGGCGAGCGGGTCGAGGCCGCGGTCGAGTTGAAACCGGGGGCCGAGGCGACGCCGGAGGGCCTGATCGCCTTCGTCAAACAAGCCCTCGATTCGGTCAAGGCGCCCAAATCCGTGGCGATCATGGCCGATCTGCCGCGCAGCGCCGTCGGCAAGGTCGTGCGCGCCGAAGCCAAACGCGCGGCCCTGGCGGCGCGGACGACACGATGATTCGCGCCAAGACGACTCTGTGCCACACCCCCACCTCACCCTCCCGCTTCGCGGGCCCCTCCCTCTCCTCCCCGCTGGGGAGGAGAGGGGAACGAAATTTCTATCCGAGCTTTCACTCCC
This sequence comes from Pseudomonadota bacterium, assembly GCA_027619995.1. Lineage (GTDB taxonomy): Bacteria > Pseudomonadota > Alphaproteobacteria > CADEGL01 > CADEGL01 > JABIRQ01. The sequence goes on from JAQCGR010000084.1 coordinate 8,960, forward strand.
CCACCGCCCTCGGAGGCGGAGAGGGCCGGGGTGAGGTCGGGGCCTCACGCCAGAAGCGTCGCGGTTCCCCGGAGTGATTCGAGGAGCCAGGCGAACAGTCGCTATCCAAGAGGGAGACAAGACCGAATGACCGAGGGGCCGACGACGGCGCTGTGCCGCTATACCGACGACGCGATCTATGTCCGCGAGAAGAATCTGGTCGAGGACATGGTCGGTGAGACCAGCTTCACCGCCGCCATGTTCTTCCTGATCACCGGGCGCGAAGCGAGGCCGGCGGATATCGCGATCCTCGATTCCGTCCTCGTCGTTTTGATGGATCACGGGTTGTCGCCCAGCGCCATCACCTCCCGCCTGCTCTATATGAGCGCGCCCGAGGCCCTGCAGGCCGCCGTCGCCGGTGGGCTGCTGGCCGTGGGCAGCCAATTCGTCGGCACCATGGAGAATGCCGCGCTCCTGCTGAAGGAAATCGCCGAAGACCCCGCCGGGATCGAGACGGCGGCGCGGCGCATCGCGGAGGATCACCGGGCCCGGCGGGAACGGATGCCCGGCTTCGGCCATCACCTGCACAAGCCCGACGATCCGCGCCCGCCCAAGCTGATCGCCGTGGCCGAGGCCCAGGGCGTCGACGGCCGCTACATCGCCGCTTTGCGTGCCCTGGCCGGTGCCGTGGACGAGGCGGCGGGCCGACACATCACGATCAACGCCACCGGCGCGATCGCCGCCATCCTCCTGGAAATCGACCTGCCACCCGAAATCCTGCGCGGCTTCGCCGTCATCTCCCGCGCCGCCGGCCTGGTCGCCCATATCCGCGAGGAACAGCTCAAACCCGGCGGCCGCAATCTCTGGACCGCCGGAGAGAAAGCCGTCCCTTACGACGCTGAGGGGTGAACACGGCCTCAGACCCTTCGAGACGACCGCTACGCGGTCTCCTCAGGGTGAGGAAACCAAAACAGGCCTCGTCCTGAGGAGGCCCGCAGGGCCGTCTCGAAGGGCGATTGGCAAAACGCTTCTCTATGCCGACCGCGCCCTATCGCCCGCCGGCGATGCGCAGGATCGCACCGGTCACATAGGAAGCTTTTTCGGAGAGCAGGAAAAGGACGGGCTGGGCAACCTCGTCGCCTTTGCCCTGGCGGCCCATGGGGATGGCGGATTTCAGCTTCTCCCAGCGGCCTTCGTAGTGGATGTCCGATTCGATATAGCCCGGAGCGACGGCGTTGACCCGCACGCCTTCGGTCGCGACCTCCTTGGACAGGCCGTAGGTCAGCGCGTCGAGCGCCGCCTTGGACGCGGCGTAATGGATGAACTCGTTGGCGCTGCCCATGGTCGAAGCGGCCGAAGCGATGTTGACGATGGCGCCGCCCTTGCCGCCATGCTTGGTCGACATGCGTTCGACCGCGAGGCGGCAGCAATAGACCGGGCCGACCGAGTTCACCTCGAAGATGCGGTGGACCTGCTCGTAGCTGAAGCTGTCCAGCCGGCCGATTCCGGTGATGATCCCGGCATTGTTGACCAGCCCGGCCAGGGGCCCCAACTCGCGGTCCGAGGTCTCGAAGACCCGCTCGATATCCTCCGCGCGGCTCATATCGCCCTGGACGACGATCGCCTTGGCGCCCGCCGCCTCAATCTCGGCAGCGACCGCCTCGGCCGGCTCCTTGCTCTGGTTGTAGTTCACGCAGACCGACCAGCCTTCATGCCCGGCCGCTTTCGCGATTGCCGCGCCGATGCCGCGGCTTGCCCCCGTCACGATCAATGCCCCGCTCACGATGCCATCCTCCCCTTTGCGTCTGTCTCGTTGTTCGTTGCCGGGCGCGGATCGAACCGCGCCTCCATCTCCGCCCGCACCCGCACCAGGTCCGAAGCCTCGTCCAGCACCACGTCGTCGCGGGCCAGCACCGTGCCCGCCGCGACATCGCGGACGAGCAGAACATCCTTCGCCAGACCGATGGGCAAGGCCCGCGCGGACAGCGAATCCGCCGCCGGCATCAGCTTGCCCCAAATCGTGTAGCCGCCCTCGCCGTCCAGCCCCTCGCCCGCGACCAGGTCGCGCTTGGCGACCGCGACGACATCGCCGCGAAAGCCGGTGGGCGCGCCCGTCGCCTCGCCCCGCAAGGCGGCGCTGGCGACGGAAATCCCCAATTCCAGGCCGATCAGATGGGACGGCCGCCAGAGGGCGCCGTAGCGTCCGCTCTCGTCCCGCGCGATGCCGTATTCCCCGGAGCAGCGCGCTGTGTAATCGCCCGGCGCCTCGAAGGTGACATAGACCCCCCAGCGCAGGTCGTTCGGCACCGGGCCGCCCTCATGGCGCTCGCTCGAAATCACCTCGACCATGCCCGCGCCGTCCAGCACGCCGCCCGCCGCGCGCGGCTTGAGGCTATCGGCCAGGCGGTCCGTGCCGATGGCGGGAAAGGCGAGGCCAGCGGCCGGCACAGCCAGGCCCGTGGCATTGGCCACGGCGGCCATCTCGATCGCCGATTTGGTGCCGTCGAGGAAGGAATTGAACATCTGCGGGTTATAGTCGCCGGTCGCCACCTGCTCCGGCGAGAAGCCGTAGTTCTCCCACACCGTGTCGGGCGTCGAGCCGTGGTAGTGCGGCAGGTACTTGGTCCACTTGCCGGCGCCCGCGACCTCGAAGCCGGCGCTGCGCGCCCAGTCGACCAGCTCGCAGATCAGCGCCGGCTGGTCGCCGTAGGCCAGCGAATAGAC
>JAQCGR010000085.1 GCA_027619995.1 Pseudomonadota bacterium
CCCGATCCAACGGAATCCCCTATTTCGATTCACGCAGATCGGATGATGCTCTAGAAGGCGGCACGGAACGGCGCGGCATGGACCGGATGCGGATGACCTTCAACTTCCAGCTCGCCGAGCCTGAAGGCGCCAGCGGCACCAGCCTGACCCAGGCCTGGATGGCCCTGCTCGACCCCGCCGGCAAGCGCGTCTGGGAGGGCGTGGCAAGCACCCGGCGCCCCAGGCGCAACCCCTTCGCCGCGCCGGAGGAACTTCTGCTGCCGCTGGTTGATCGGCTGGGCGAGAACGTGCGCGACGAGACGGTCGCGCCGAACTAAGCCCCACCCGGATCGCGAACGCCGATCAAGCGCCGCGCCGGCGCTCGATCGTGTAGCCGCTCGTGTTCAGGTCCCAGGACTTCGCCACGCCCTTCTCCAGCTTTTCCTTCTGGATGCGGAAGGTCGCGGTCTTTGGGAACTCATCCACGAAATCGATGTAGCGGGGCATCTGGAAATAGGCCAGTCCCGACTCGCACCAGCGGATGAGGTCCAGCGGATCGACTGTCCGGCCGGGCTGCACCTTGACGAAGAGCTTGATGTCCTGCTCGCCGATCTCGGTATCGACACCGATGACCGCGCATTCCTCGACATCGGAATGGGTGTTCACATGGCGCTCGACCTCCCAGGCGGAGACATTCTCGCCGCGCCGGCGGATCGAATCCTTCTTGCGCCCGATGAAAAAATAATTTTCATCCTCATCGAAATACGCGAGATCTCCGGTATAGAGCCAGCCATCCTTGAGCGTCCGCGCGGTCGCGGCCTCGTCGCGGAAATAGCCCTTGGTGATCAGGCCGGGCTCCTTTTCCCGCACCATGATCTCGCCGCGCTCGCCGACGCCCAGGGGTTTGCCGTCGCCGTCGCCGATGCGGACCTCGAAATAGGGCGCGGCCTTGCCGTTCGAGCCCTCCGGGCTTTCGCCCAGGTTGAGGGTGGTGACGCTTGAGGCTTCGGTCATGCCGTAATTCTCGCGGATCCCCGGCCCGAATCGATTGGTGAAGGGCTGCCAGACCGTGATCGGGGCGCCGCCGCCCCAGGCAACGCGCACCGGGTTATCGCGATCGTCGGGCCGCTCGGGCTGTTTCAGCAGGATCTGTAGGATGCCGCCCAGATAATGGATCTGGGTGGCCTTAGCCTCACGCACCTGGTCCCAGAAACGCGAGGCGGAAAACCGCTCGACCAGCGCCAGGGAGATATCGTGTTCCAGGGCGAGTACCATCACCTGGCTGCCGCCGATGTGATAGAGCGGCTCCCAGATGAACATCACGTCGCCGGCCCGCACATCGGCGACCAGCGAGGCCGCCTTGGCCGAGCAGCGATACATCTTGTCCGTCACCAACACACCCTTGGGCGGACCCGTGGTGCCGGAGGTGTAGCTGATCGCCACGACATCGTCGGGCTGGGGATCGCCCGGCGGCGGACATTCCGCGCCCGAAGCCGCCATTTCGGCGAAATCGAAGACCTGGGCCGCCCCGCCATCGCCCCCGCCGCGCCAGATCACCGCCTCGGCCGTGCATTTGGCCAAGGCCGGCATCAGATCCTCGCGGTAGCGCGCATCGGCGATCACCACCTTGGGGTCGGAATGTTCCAGCAAGTATTCAAGGCTGAGGCCGCGCAGGTTGACATTGACCGGAACTTGGACTGCGCCAAGCTTCATCAGCGCGAAGAAGGCGATGAAGTGATCCGGGTGGTTCGGCAGCATGAGCGGCACCCGGTCGCCCGGCCCAATGCCGATCCCAGCGAGAGAGTTGGCCAGGCGATTGACCCGCCGATCCAACTCGGCATAGGTGACCGTCTCGCCTTCGTAGCGGAGATAGGGCCGGTCGGCCCGGTCGCGCGCCCGCGCTTCCAGCAGTTCGCGTACCGTGGGACGCTCGGGGATATGGGCCATGGTTGCTGCGGTCCTTTCCGTCTTCAGGCGTTGCCCAGGGCGCGGCGCATCGTTTCGCCCACCCCGGTGATGTCATCGGCGATCCAGGCGCCCGCTTTGCGCAGCGCTTCGGTCTTTACCGCAAAGCCTTCCTCGGCCTCGCCCTGATAGGCGCCGGCATGGCCCATCTGGCGGCCGCGCGGCGCATGGCGTCCGATCACCAAGGCGGTCACCGGTTTGCTCATCCCCGCGACCACGGGGGCCGCGTGCAATTCCGACCGGCCGCCGATCTCGCCCACCATGACCACGCCGTCCGTGTCGGGATCGGCCTCGAACATGGCGAGCGCGTCGCCGTGATAGGTGCCGAGCACGGCATCGCCGCCGATCGACAGGATCGTGCTGGCGCCGTAGCCGGCGCGCTTGAGATAATGCGCCGCCTCCATGCACATCGCCCCGCTCTTGGCGACGACGCCGATGCGGCCGGCGGTCAGGAAGCGTTCGTCCATTTCCGAGAAATTGGCCAGGCCGAGGCTGGCACAGCCGGCCGAATTGGGGCCGAGCACCCAGGCGCCCCGCGCCCGGGCATAGCGCGACATGCGCAGCGCGTCGAGCACCGGCACATTCTCGATATAGAGCATGATGACCTTGATGCCGGCATCGACCGCCTCGTAGACGGCATCCAGCGCAAAGGGCGCGGGCACCGTGACGAAGCTGCAGTCGACGCCGCATTCGGCGACGGCGTCATGGCAGGAATCGAAGACCGGCAGGCCCTCGACCGTCGCGCCGCCGCGGCCCGGAGTCACGCCGGCGACCAGAGGCTGGCGGGCGGCCAGGAAGCGCGCGGCCATGGCGCTGCCGACCTTGCCGGTCATACCCTGGATGATGGCCCGCGTGTCGCGGTTCAACAGGATCGCCATCCTCCTAGCCCGCCGCCGCGGCGACCACTTCGGCCAGCGCGCCTTCCAGGGTGTCGCAAACGATGAAGCCGGCCTCCGCGAAGATCGCCTGGGCCTCGGGCACCTTGTTGCCGTCGACCCAGGTATAGACCGGGCTCTCGACCGCGAGCTTGCGGTGTACGGCGACCACCGTGCGCGCGAAACCATCGGTCACCGGGGCGTTGAATCGACCGCCATAGAACATGACCTTGGGCCGCAAGGCGGCCGCCGGTTCGATCAACGGAGCTAGGCCTTCCGCCCCCTGCAGGGGCAGGCCCTGCATATCGACCATCAGGCGGACCCGGCCGCCGCGCGCGACCAGAATATCGAGCGAGGCCATCATCAGCCCCGCGCCGCTGACCACGGCGGCGATATCGCCGTCGGGATCTACCTCAGCCCCGACCGCACCGGCCGCCAGAAGCTGGCGTTCGAGCGGCGTACCGGGGGCCTCGATAGGCAGATCCCGCCAGGCCGGGTGGCGAAATTCCGCCATGCGATCCAGGCCGAAGCCGGCGGCGCGGCAAGCCAACGCACCCGACTCGTCGATCTCCACCGGATCGACCCGCAACTGGATGGCATCCTCGGCCAGGGCCAGGGCATAGAGCTTTCCGATTAGATCGCCGATCGCCTTGGCGGGCATGCCGGTCAGGCCCAGGCCCCCGGCCAGGCGACGGCCGTGATGGGCCAACGGACCGGTCAACGGATCGACGATCACCTGCGCGAACGGCGCTGTATCCGCGCCCGATTGCCGGACGGTGATCCGATGGCCGCGTGCGTCGCGATCGAGCGCAACCTCAATCGCCAAGCTTCGCGCGGGCGCCTTTAAGGCCTCGGTCGGAAGCCCGGCGGCGGCAAGACGCGCAAGCGCCGCACCGCCGTCGAGCCGAAGGGCCGGCGGGCCGTCTAGTAGAGCCAACGGCCAGCGTCCACGATGTCCCAAATCTCGGGGCCGGACACGCCGTCGGCGCCGCCCCGGCTCCGGCTCACGCGCACATGGCCGTTCATCATCCGCGCCGCGCTCTTCTGGAAGGCGAAGCTGGCGTGGCGCAGGGCCTCGGGCGCGAAGTTCTCGAACGGCTTGAAGCTGTGCAAGGTGATCCGGTGATGCGTGTCGCTGACCTTCTCGGTCTCGAACTCCTGGTAACAGGAGTCGAGCAGCCCCGAGAAGAGGCCCGTGATATCGGCCACCGAATTGCCCTCGATGCCGAGATCGGCCTTCAGTTCGGGCGTGTACTGGACCGCGAGCAGGCGCAGGGTTTCCTGCAGCAGGAAGAAGGCCACACTCTCGCCGAACATGCCCATCAGCTGCTCGATCGTGGTGTTGACATAGCCGGAGGAAAAGTTGCGCTGGGCCTTCAGGAGACGCGCCTCGGGCCAGACCTTGGGGTCCAGTTTCGGCGCCTTGGCCGGATCGAATTCCGGCGACTCGCTCACCGTCTCGTAGCGCATGGTTTCATGCTCTTCGAGATCGCGGTCGTATTCGAAGAAATAACCCTCGTCGTAGGGGTCGCCCTCCATGACGAACTTCGTGCCGACATAGCCGAGGCGCGGACAGCCCATATATTTGCCGTTGCGCGGATGCCAGGAGGAGAAGATCGTGCGGCGCACTGTGCCCGGCATGGCCATGATGGCGATGCCGCCATAGGTCCACATGGGCCCCATGTAGCGGATCCAGACCTTCTTCGGCGATTCCTCGACATATTCCATGGCGAGGCCGCCAATCTGGTTCGTCAGGTAGTGGTATTTGGCGGCGGCGACGGCCGGCGGATCGTTCTCGATGCCGAGCTTGCGCAGGCCCTCGTCATAGTAGCCGACCTGATGGCCGGTCAGGACCTTGAACCAAAGATCGTGCACCGCGTCGGATCCGCGCTCGCGATAGGTTATCGCGGTCAGGCCCGCGAAACTGCGGCCCCAAAGCTTGGTCGATAGATTGCAGCGGGCGCGTGTGCGCGCCAGATCCTCGTCGGTCATCGCGTTCTCCCTCAAACGGCCGCCCGGCTGGACGGCGTCCTCAACCTACCCGGCGGCACCAAGCTGTCAATCTCTCGGTCGAGGTCGCGGCCCCGCGCCCGTCGGTCACGCCATCGGCAGGCTGTAGGGCGCAAGTTCGGACGCGCCGCGGCCCTCCGGATCGAGGCCGGGCACGGCGGCTTCCATACGTGCCTGGGCGGCCTCGATCTCGGCCGCCGCCTCAGCCATATCGATGGTGGTCAGGCGCCCGGCGGAGACCACCTTGCGACCATCGACATAGACGTCGCGCACCGGGCGTTCGGCCGCCGTGTAGATCAGGCTGCGCAACGGATCGCGCAAGGGACGCATCGAGGGATGCGAAAGATCGACAGTGAACAGGTCCGCCTTGGCGCCGGTGGCGAGGCGTCCGATATCGTCGCGCCCGAGCATCTTCGCGCCGCCCACCGTGGCGGCTTCGAGGACATCGGCGGGATAAACCGATTCGGCATAGCCCGAGGCGATCCGCCCCGCGACGATCGCCGTGCGCATCTCCTCCAGCATGTTGTGGGGCAGGGTGTCGGTGCCGATCCCCAGGGTGATTCCCGCCCGGCGGTAGCGGCCGAAATCCTGCAGAGTCTGGCCATAGCGCGAGAAGACCGTCGGGCAATGGGCGACCGAGGTTTCGGTCTCCGCCAGGATCGAGAGATCGGTCCGCGTGGGCCAATGGGTCTTGGAATGGTGGTCCAGGAAGATCGCGTGGCCCAGGCCGGTGCCGGGCCCGAGAATGCCGATCTTCCGCGCCCATTGCACCGGGGTCATGCCGTGGCGCCCCTGGATCTCTCGCACCTGGTTGATCGATTCGGAGCAATGGACCTGAAAATGCCAGCCCGCCTCGCGCGCGACCGCGGCGCTATCGCGCAGCACCTCTTCCGAGACGGTGTCTATCTCGGCCGGAGCCATGATGCCGCCGAGGCGGCCGCTGGGATGGCGCTCGGCCTCGCGGATCAGGGTCTGGGCGCGGTCGAGCGAGGCCCGCCCGCCGGCCTCGTCCCAATCGAAGACCAGCTTCGGGCCGTCCGTTCGCCAGCGCGCGCAGGAGACATAGGGGCCGACCCAGGCGCGGATACCGCTCGCGGCGAGGCGATCCAGCCAGCCTTCGACAGGATGCGCGATATGGACGACCGATGTCGTGCCGCTGAGCAGCAGTTCGCCCAGGGCAAAATTCAGCCCCGCCTTGTGGCCGGCCTCGTCGGGCAGGAAGCGCGTGGTGAAATCGTAGAGGGCGCTGCCGAAGAAATGCGGATTGCTCAGATCCTCCCGCACGCCCTTGTAGTGGATCTGGCCGGCGCCGTGGCAATGGATATCGACCAGCCCTGGACAGACCATGAGGCCGCGTCCGTCGATCTCGACCTCCGCCGCGCCGGTAAAGGGGCCGCCGATATGGACGATCCGGTCGCCCGCGAAGGCCAGATCGACATCGCGGCGAAAGACATGGCGCGCCTCGCGCGGATCCCAGGCGATCAGCCAGGCGATGTTCCGAATGCAGGTGGTCGCGGTCATGACATATTCCTCTCGCATATCGCACCTCCCGCCCGGCCCGGGGCGGTGGCGTCAGCCGGCGCGATCCAGGATCGCGTTGAGCAGGACATTCGCGCCGGTCTCCGCCTGTTCCGGTTCGATCCGCTCTTCCTCGTTATGGCTCAGCCCGTTGGCGCAGGGGATGAAGATCATGCTGGTCGGCGCAACCCGGCTGATATTCACGGCGTCATGCCCGGCGCCCGAAACCACATCCATATGCGCGTATCCCAGGCGCTCGACCGCCGAACGCACCGCAGCAACGCAGCTCTCGTCAAAGGAAATCGGCGCGGAATGGGTCACTTCGGTCGTCTCGATATCGACCGAATCCTGTTCCGCGCTCCGACAGATCGCCTGCAATAGCTCCGCCGCCATGGCGTCCAAAACCGCCGGGTCGGGGTGGCGAACGTCGATCGTGAAATGGACCTCGCCCGGGATCGTGTTCCGCGAATTCGGCAGGACGCGCATATGGCCGACCGTGCCCCGGCCATGGGGCGGGCGGGCGCGGCCCGCCTGGATCACCAGTTCGACCATATGGGCCGCGGCCAGCATGGCGTCTCGCCGGACCTCCATCGGCGTCGGCCCGGCATGGGCATCCTGCCCCTTGAGCACGACGTCGTACCAGCGAAAGCCCTGAACCCCCGTGACGATCCCGACCTGTTTCTTCGCCGCCTCCAGGATCGGTCCCTGCTCTATATGCAATTCATAGAAGGTTTCGAAAACGTGATCGCCGCAGGCCTCGGCACCGGCATAGCCGATCCGGGACAGTTCCTCGCCGAAGCTCTTGCCGTCGACGTCCCGGACCTCCAGCACCTCCTCGGGCGCATAGAGACCGCCGAACACGCCGGACGAGCCCATCGAGGGGGTAAAGCGGCAGCCTTCCTCATTGGTCCAGACGCAGACCTCGACCGGGGCTTCGGTCTCTATCTCCGCGTCGTTGAGGCTGCGCAGGACCTCGAGTCCGGCGAGCACGCCCAGCACCCCGTCGAACTTGCCGCCATGGGGCTGGGTATCCAAATGGCTGCCTGTCGCGACGGGTTTGCGCGACGGGTCGCGGCCGGGCCGGCGGGCGAAGATATTGCCCAGGGAATCGACCGTCACGGTGCAGCCCTCCTCTTCGCACCAACGCACGAACGGGTCGCGGCCTTCGCGATCCAGATCGGTCAGAGCGAGACGGCCGCAGCCGCCATGGGGCAGGGCGCCGATCTCGGCCATTTCCATAAGGCTGGCCCAGAGCCGTTGGGAATCGACCTTCAAATTGCGCATGCAGCCCTCCTCAGCGTCGCGATTTCACGGGGGCGCGCCCGATCCGACACCCCGCCACGGTAGGGACGGCACGCGACGAGGGTCAAGCGTAGTGGCGCTCGCCGTCGCGGCACGAAAAAGCCCCGACCGTCACCGGTCGGGGCTTCGAAATCGCTGGCGCGGCAAGCGCCGTGTCAGGCGGCTTCCAGGACCTTCTCGACCTTCTTGGTCGCCGCATCCTCGTCGATCTTTTCGATCGCCGAAAGTTCGCGGCACAAGCGGTCGAGCGCCGCCTGGTACATCTGGCGTTCGGAATACGACTGATCCGGCTGGTCGGCCTTGCGGTAGAGGTCGCGCACGACCTCGGCGAGCGAGATCGGATCGCCCGAGTTGATCTTGGCCTCGTATTCCTGGGCCCGGCGGCTCCACATCGTCCGCTTGACCCGCGCGCGCCGCTTCAATGTGGACATCGCGTCGTCCATCACCTTGCGCGTGCTGAGGCGGCGCAGGCCCGAATCCTTGGCCTTCGCCACCGGAACCCGCAGGCGCATCTTGTCCTGCTCGAAATCGATCACGAACAGCCGCAATTCGGCGCCCGCGATCTCCTGGGTCTCGACGCCGGTCAGCTTGCCGACACCATGGGTCGGATAGACGACGAAATCGCCCTTGCTGAACTCGTCCTTGGACGCCTTCTTGCTTTTCACGCTGGTCTTCCTCGCGGGTTTCTTCGTTGTATCTGCCATGCCCTCAGCTCACCACCGTCACATGCGCTATCCCGGAAACGGTCAGGCCGGCACACAGTCAACGGCCTTTCGCCCGGCGCCGCATTTGGGATCGGCACCGGATCGAACTCACCAAAAGCTCCTGTCGTCCGGGGTCCGGACAGAAGAAAACACGGCCGCAAAGCCGTGCCATAACCCCTTCTCTCTTATATCACATTGCAGAGCAAAAAAACAGCCCAATCCGAGCGGATTTCACCCAAATCAATGAGAAAAAAGCGCAATTCGATACAAAATTGGAAAATACTACTGCCGGAATCTGCGAATCCGGCAGTTTATCCCGCGACTGCTAAGCCCGTTTGCCGGGATTCGGGCTGAAATGCTCTTCGACCTTGTTCTTTACGCCTTCCCAGGCTTCGGCATCGGCCGGCGGCTCGCCCTTGCGGGTGATATTCGGCCAGGCTTCGGAGAACTTGCGGTTATGCTCGACCCAGGCTTCGACATCGCCATCCGTGTCGGGGATGATCGCCTCGACCGGGCATTCCGGCTCGCAGACCCCGCAATCGATGCACTCATCCGGATGGATGACGAGCATGTTCTCGCCTTCGTAGAAGCAGTCCACCGGACAGACCTCCACACAGTCCTGGTACTTGCACTTGATGCAGGAATCGGTGACGACGTAGGTCATGCTCTTCTCCGGTAGTCGGTCCCATCCGGCGCCGGGCGGCGGCCTCGCGCCGCTGACGAACCCGGTCGAGTCATCAGGTGGCGGGATCGTCCATCCCGAGCCTCGCGAGAACCCGCTTGCGCGCGGCCCCCCGCTCCTGATCGGTCACGTATATAAGCCCGGCGATCCGGCGCAGCAAGTGCGCCTCATAATCGTGCAACACGCCATCGGCATAGGCCACCTCCCAGAGCATCTCGATCATCTCGATCCGCTCGTCATGGGTGAAGCGTTCCTTGATCAGCCGGGCATATTGCCAGAGATCGGCGCTCGTTTCGGCCTTGGCGTCGGCCGCCTCGACCAGCGCTTCGGCCTCGGCCTCCGGCAGGCCGAACCTTTCGCGCATGAGCTGGCGGATGGTGACGCGCTCCTGAATGTCGAAATCGTGATCCATGCGCGCGGCCTGGCACAGCAGGACGCAGACCGCGACCTCGAGTTCATCCCGGCTGTGCTCGTCCTCGGCGCGGTCGTCGACGAACAGCCATTTCATCTTTTCGAGCATAACGCGGGTTATCACGCGACCCGACGGTCTTCAAGGTTTCCGAACACGAGAGCCGCGCGGCGCAGCGGCCTTGCCGCCCGGAAGGCGCAGTCCTAGGCTGCCGCCGGCCATGACCAACGAACCCCGCTTCCTCGCCCCGGCGACGGCCCGCAACCGCGGCCCGATCCTGGAGGTGCTGCGCCGTGTCCTGCCCGCTTCGGGCCGGGTCCTCGAAATCGCGGCCGGAACCGGGGATCACGCGGTCCATTTCGCCGGGTCCCTGCCCGGCCTGGATTGGCGACCGACGGAAGCGGATCCGCGCATGCTGCCCGAGATCGACGCCCGCCGGCTGGCTTCCGGTCTCGCCAATCTCCGCGACGCGCGCTTGCTGGCCATCGAGGCGCCCGACTGGGCTGCCCGGGCCGGGATCGCCGAGCCGCCCCTGGACGCGATCGCCGCAATCAACATGGTGCATATTGCGCCCTGGATGGCCACCGAGCATCTCTTCGCCGGAGCGAGTGATGCGCTGGCGCCGAATGGCGTGCTGTTCCTCTACGGTCCCTACCGGCGTGGCGGAAGCCATACGGCACCGAGCAACGAGCAGTTCGACGCCCTGCTGCGCTGCCACGATCCGGCCTGGGGCGTGCGCGACCTCGAAGCCGTGACCCGGCTGGGCGAAGCGGGCGGCCTGATTCTGGAAGAGATTATCGAGATGCCCTCGAACAACCTGTCCCTGGTTTTCCGCCGGGCCTAAGTGCCGTCGGACCCCGCCGGCCCCGCCGGCGGCGGGGAAAGATCCTCTTAGAGGGCGCGGGCCTCGGCGACGGGACCGCGCCGCTCGCCCAGCCCGATCACGCGGACGACCCGGATGACGCGGCCCTGGGGGAAAGTCAGGACATCGCCGGGGCGCAGGGCATGGCTCGGCTTTCTGGTCTTGACGCGGTTGACCCTCACACGCCCGCCCTCGCAGAGACGGGTGGCCAGGGCCCGGGTCTTGAAGAAGCGGGCGAACCACAACCAGCGGTCGAGACGGCGCGTCTCCTCGCCTCCTTCGGCCGGACCGGGCCTAGCGACCAAACTTCATCCCCCGCAGGACGGCGAAAGGCGAATCGGGATCGGCTGCGGGGCGGGACGGCCGCGGCCGGTGTTTGGTCTTCGCCCCCGCCTTGGCGCCATTCTTCGGCACGGCCGGCGCGGAACCCGCCCGCCCACTCTCGACCGTGGCAGGCACGTTCCGCCCGGCCTCCGGCTTCGCCGGCCGCACCGCGCCGGCGCGTTTGGCGGCGCCGCCACGGCTGCGAGGCGGCCGGCTGGGACGATTCGATCGATTGGGCGAAAAGGTTTCGATGTCCTGCTCGGTTCTGCCGCGGAAGCCGAGGGCGCACAGGACCGGGCCGAGGGCTTCGGCCTCGCAATCGACCGTGGCGGCGAGCAGGGGAGTCGCGACGAAGGGCCCCTGCCCGGCCAGACGACGCGCCTCCTCAGCCAGCTTCTCGGCTCGGTCGACCCGGATCGCCCTGCCGCCGAGGGCGACGCAGCCGACCGTGGCGAAGAAAGATTCTGGCAAGGCCGTGTCGAGTGGCGCGGAAGCGACCCCGTCGAACGGCGCCGGCGGCGGATCGTCGAAATCGTGATGGACCGACCAGAGCAGCCGGCGCAGGCGCAGGGCTTCGGGCTTCAAAAGGGCGGGCAGATAGACCGCGTGCAGCCCGATGCGGAGACCCGCACCCGCCAGGGCGCTGCGCTCCGCCGGACCCAGCGCGCGGACTTGGTCCGCCACCCGGAAACGGGGCAGCGAGCCCAGGGTTTCCTTGAGTTGATAGGCGAGGCCCCGGCCGCCCC
>JAQCGR010000086.1 GCA_027619995.1 Pseudomonadota bacterium
AGCTGGCGGGGCGTTTCGGCGAAACCACCGATTTCGGCGTGACCCGCAAGGGCATCGTCCTGCGCACCCGCGCCGAAGCGCAGGTCATCGCGCCTTTCGACGGGCAGATCGTCTTCGCCGGCCCATTTCGCGGCTATGGCCGAATCTTGATCATCGAGCATGGCGGCGGGTACCATACGCTGGTTGCGGGTTTGGCCCGGGTCGATGCCATCGTCGGGCAATGGGTGCTTGCAGGCGAACCCGTCGGTCTCATGGGCAACCTGGACACCGAACAGACGGAACTCTATGTCGAGCTTAGACGTGCCGGCGAACCCATCGACCCGTCGCCCTGGTTGGCGACACGCGGCTGATATGGCCGCGACGGATCTACGAGCTACATTAGGGCGAGCTACATTAGGACGAGTTACATTGGGGCGATCCGCGCCGGGGTTGGTTTTACGAAACAAATGGATCCGGCCGCATTGGGGTGCGCGACGGGCCGGAATATTCTCAGGAAGCCGAGGAACAGTATGATGCGTAAGACCACCCTTGCAGCGCTGGCCATCGGCGTCGGCCTGATTGCGGCACCCCTCGCCGCGCCCGGCCAGGAGGACACCAGCTCCGATACCTACCGCCAGCTCGAGCTGTTCGGCGATGTGTTCGAGCGCGTGCGCGCCAGCTATGTCGAGGAGGTGACGGACGAGCAACTCATCGATTATGCCATCTCCGGCATGCTGGCCAGTCTCGATCCGCATTCGAGCTATCTCGACGCCAAGAACTATCAGGACATGCAGGTTCAGACCCGCGGCGAATTCGGCGGGTTGGGCATCGAGGTCACGATGGAGGACGGCTGGGTCAAGGTCGTCTCGCCGATCGACGACACCCCGGCCTTCCGGGCGGGCGTCGAAGCCGGCGATCTGATCATCCAGATCGACGGCGAATCGGTCCAGGGCCTGACCCTCGCCCAAGCGGTGGAAAAAATGCGCGGCCCGGTCGACACGGATATCCAACTCACCCTGAGCCGCGAGGGCGAACCGCCCTTCGACGTGACCATCACCCGGGACGTTATCCGCATCGAATCCGTCCGTTCCCGCCTCGAAGGCGATGTCGGCTATATCCGCATCACCGCCTTCAACGAGAAGACGGCGAGTGGCCTGGAAAGCGCGATCGATAAGTTCAAGGAAGAGAAGGGCGCCGATCTCAAGGGCATCGTCCTCGATCTGCGCAACAATCCGGGCGGCTTGCTGGACCAGGCGATCGCCGTGTCCGACGCCTTCCTCGAAAAGGGCGAGATCGTCTCGACCCGCGGCCGCGACCCTGAAAAGGGTCAGCGTTTCAACGCCCGCCCGGGCGATATGGTCGAGGGGCTGCCCGTGGTCATCCTGATCAACGGCGGTTCCGCCTCCGCCTCGGAAATCGTCGCGGGCGCGCTTCAGGACCATCGCCGCGCGATTCTTCTGGGCACGCAGACCTTCGGCAAGGGCTCGGTCCAGACCATCATCCCGCTCGCCGGGCATGGCGCAATGCGTCTGACGACCTCGCGCTACTACACCCCGTCCGGCCGTTCGATCCAAGGCGAGGGAATTCTGCCGGATATCACCGTCGCGCCGGCCCGTATCGAAGCGATCGAAACCGCCAAGATGCGCCGAGAGGCGGATTTGCGCGGCGCGCTCGACCGGGGCGACCAGGAGCCGGACGAGCCAGCCGACGCGACGCCGGATTCCGATGCCGGCGCCGGCGCCGAAACGGAGAAGAACGGCACGGAGTCGAATGACACGGAGACGAAGGGCACGGAGAAGAAAGCTCCCGCCGCCGACGGCGCGGCCGCCAAGGGCAAGGGCAAGATTAAGGACGCCGCCTCGCCCGAGGATTACCAGCTGTCGCGGGCTCTCGATCTGTTGCGCGGCATCGCGCTCTATCGGACGCAGACGCTCAATTAGGGCGGGCTCGACGGGCACAGGCACGGGAAAGGAACTATCCGCGCGCTCCTGATCTTCGCGTTTCTGGGTTTCGGCGCCCTCGCGGCGGCTGTGGGCTATCTTGCCCTGACCGAGCCGCCCATGAAGACGGTCGTCGTCCCCCCTGCGGAAACGATACTCGCCATACCGGCCATGCCGAGCCTCGTGGCCGAGGTCGTGGTGCCGGCCCCGGATCCCGTTGCCCCGTCGGCGCCCCTTCCGTCGCCCGTTGCGGCGCCCGTTCCGCAACCTGCATCCGAAGCGGATTCCGTGACGCCGGCCGAGGGCGCGCCGGATGAGGCCCCGCAGGTGGCGGCCGTCGTTCCGAACCTGGGTCCGGTGCTCGACCCCTCTCTGGTCGAGCCCAGCCCCTTCGGGCCGCTGCCCCGTGTCGCGCCCGACGGCCGCAAGCCGCGCGAGGTCTATGCCCGGCCCTTCAACAATCCCTACGAACGGCCGATGATCGCCATCATCGTGACCGGACTCGGCCTGTCCGAGGCCGCGACTATCGCCGCCATCCAGGAACTTCCGGGCGAGATCACCTTGGCCTTTTCGCCCTATGCCGCGTCCCGGCTGAACGAATGGATCGAACTGGCCCGCGCCGCCGGTCATGAGGTTCTGTTGAGCCTGCCGATGGAGCCCAATGCCTATCCCCACAACGATCCCGGACCGCATACCCTGCTCACCGGACTGACACCCTCGGAGAATCTGCAGCGGTTGCAATGGATGCTCGGCCGGTTCACCGGCTATGTCGGGGTGATCGATGATCAGGGTGCCCGTTTCACCGCCTCCGAAAGCGCGATGCTGCCCATTCTCGGCGAGCTCGGTCGCCGGGGTCTGCTATATGTCGACAGCCGCACGACCGATCATGGTCTGACCCCCGGACTGGCCAGCCGGGTCGGGCTGCCGCGGGGCGTCAACGACCGGGTGATTGACGATCCGGCGACCCGCCTTTCGATCGACGCCCGGCTGGCCGAGGTCGAAGAGATCGCAACGCGCAACGGCACAGCGATCGCCGTGGCCTTCCACTACCCGGTCTCGATCGAACGGTTGAGCGCCTGGGTCCGCGATGTCGAAGCGCGGGGCTTCGTCCTGGCGCCGATTTCGGCCGTGGTCGCCGGGTCGGCACCATGAGCGCCGCGCCGCCAGACGACGCCGATCGCCCCGATGCCTATCGTCCAGGTGTCGGCATCATGCTGATGAACGAAGCTGGGCTGATCTTCGTCGCGCAGCGCATCGACACCGTGGGCCAGGCCTGGCAGATGCCCCAGGGCGGCATCGATCCCAAGGAAAATCCCCGCCAGGCCGCCCTGCGCGAACTGACGGAAGAGACAGGCACCGCCGACGCCGAGATTCTGGCGGAAACGCCGGACTGGCTGAGCTACGACCTGCCGGATGATCTGTGCCGCCGCGTCTGGCAGGGCCGCTACAAGGGCCAGCGTCAGAAATGGTTCCTGATGCGCTTTCTGGGCCGTGACGCGGATATCGACCTCGACGCTCATGACCATCCGGAATTCTGCGCCTGGCGCTGGGCGCCCGCGGCGGAGCTGCCGAGCCTGATCGTGCCCTTCAAACGCGATCTCTACCGCGCGGTGGTCAACGCCTTCCAAGGCCGGATCGGGCCAATCCGATGACCGAACGCCGCCGCTTTTCCGCCCAATTCAACGGCCATTCTGCCCGTCGAACATGGTCCGGAGCCCAACCCGGAACCCACCAAGGAAACGGAGTCATCATCATGCGCGCGAAATTCGCCCTGGCCGCCCTGGCCGCCCTGCTCTTCCAAGCTGGCGTCGCGGTTTCCCCCGCGCTCGCGGGATCCGGCGGAAGCCGCCAGGACACCATCTCGATCGAGTTGCGCACCGAGGGCTGGGTCGAAACCCAGACCGCCAAGGTGATGACCCTTCTCGATATCGCGCTCAAGCCCGAAGAGGCCGGCATGGCCCGCATCGAGGTTCAGAAGGCGCTCGACGAATTGGCGTCCAAGGCCGAGTGGCATATCACCGGTTTCAACCGGACCGAAGGGTCCTCCGGCCTGGAACAGTGGCAGGTCACCGCCGAGGCCCGCATGCCGGAAGGCGAGTTGAGCGGATTGCGCGAAACCGCGCGCGGGTTGAGCCGACCCGGCCGCCAGGTGCGAATTCTCGGCATCGATTTCAGCCCGACCCTGGCCGAGCAGGAAGCAGCGCTGACGGTACTGCGCGAGGATATCTACCACCAGGCCCAGGCGGAATTGGAACGCGTGCGCGCCCTTTGGCCCGACCGCGACTATCGCATCCATGTGATCGATCTGGTGCCGGGCGGCATGGCGCCGCCCCAGCCTGGCCCCAAGATGATGCGCGCCGAAGCGACTATGGCCTATGATTCCAGCGGCGGCGGCGACGGCTTCTCCGTTTCGCGCAAACTGACCGTCTATGCCGTGGTTTCCTTGGCGGTTCGGAACTCGGACAAATAGGGCCGACCGGCCGGCCCTTCCCATCGAACAGGGGGATGCGATGGAAGATCTGCACTTCGCGCTGACCAATCTCGCGTCGCGCATCAAGGATGACGGCACCCGCATTTTCGTGAAACTGGATCTGGCCGATTCAGACCCGACGCGGTTCTTCGTCGACTATGACGGCCTCAATCAGATCATCCTGCACCTGCAGGGCGCGGCACAGACGGCCGTGAAGAACATGGCCGGTTCTGGGGCCGCCACACGCTACGAACAGACCCGGCGGGCGATGGACCTGATGAACGTTGTCTCGGCCCAAGTCGGCATCACGGCCGATAGCAGGACCGTCACCGTCAGTGCGCAGACGGTCGAGGGACCGCTCGTCACCCTCGCCTTTCCGCCCGACCTGCTCCGCGACCTCATGCCGATGCTCGAACTCGCCCTTGGTCAATCGCGCGGCAAGGCCTAGACACCGATTTCCCGAACGAAAAGGGCCGCCCTATGGGCGGCCCGGTCCACGGCCTTGATGATAGGCTGATCAGGCACCCTGCTTGGCCAGGCGGTCGGCGCGCATCCGCATGAATCCAAAGGCAATTCGGGCGAGACGGGCGGTCAGCCAATCTCGCGGCCGAACCCCGATGGCCTTGAGTATCATCGCGATTCCCAACTCGACATGGCGCTGCCTGTAGAAGGGATAGGAGCGGCGCGCATAGGCGCGGGCATAGGTCCGGCGATCGTAGGGCCCGTCCTCGCGGTGATTGGCCGCGTAATAGGCATAGGCCAATTCGTCATCCTCCGTTTCGAACAGGCGTCCCATAGCGACGCGCAGGCGGCGCCAGAAACCCAGCTTCTCCTCGACCATGTAACGCTTCATATGCTTGTAGAAGAGCTTGTAATGGGCCAGTTCGTCCGCTGCGATCCTGCGGCAGACTTCCTTCAGGACAGGCTCCTTGGTCGCGTTGCCGAGAGCGCTGTAGTAGGAACTTGTGCCCACTTCCACGATGCATCGCGCCACGAGTTCGCCCGTACGCGTACCTCGCACGGAACGGTCGATCTCGTCCGGTAGCTGGACCTTGTCCTTGAAATCCTCGAACCGGGCCGCGAAATCGAAGCTGGGATCGGCCATCTCGGCCCAACGCGCGAGCGCAGCGCCGTGCTGCACCTCTTCCGAGGCCCATTGATAGGCGACATCCTGGAAGGACGGATCGTCGTAAAACACCTTGGCGAGATAATTCGCATAGGTGCCGCCATTGGCCTCGACCATGCTGGCGGCTTTCACCACCTTTACGATATCGGGGTCAACCTGGGTCGGATCGAATCGATCCCACGGAATATCTTCGAGCGTCCACCGTTTCATGGCAGTCGTCCCGTTTCGTCTTCCGTTACCGCACATCGTTCAAAACTAACATGTTATCTGCGGAACAGTGCAAGCCCTTACCCAAAGAACCCATATAGGTCGGAACGACCGGCGCGCCAAGGGGGGCCCCAAACTCGGGGGATCAGACCTGCTGCGCCAGCACGTCAAGCTTGGCGCGGGCCACGTCGAGTCGTGACTGGATGAGGACGCCCAAATCCGCTTCGGACGAAGCCTGCAGGTCTTCTTCAAGACCGCGAATTTCCGCCTCGACCTCGGCTCGGTCGATATCGGCCAGCGGCATCGCGACTTCAGCCAACACGGTACAACGTTGGGGCGTGACTTCGGCGAACCCGCCGGCGACAAAAATCCGCTCGCTCACCTTGCCGTCGTTATAGACGTCGATCACGTCCATCCGCACGGTCGAGATGAAGGGCGCATGGCCAGGCAGGACGCCGAAATTTCCCTCGGTCCCGGGGACGACGACCATATCGACCGCTTCCGAGAGCAGAAGCTTCTCGGGCGAGACCAGTTCAAATTCGACCTTGTCGGCCATCACTTTCCCTTCTCGTCAACCCCGGCCGCTCACGCGGCTTCCGCAGCCATCTGCTTGGCCTTCTCGAAAACATCGTCGATCGTGCCGACCATGTAGAAGGCGGTTTCCGGCAGATCGTCGCATTCGCCGTCGACGATCATCTTGAAGCCCTTGATCGTATCTTCGAGGTCGACCAGCACACCGGGGAAGCCGGTGAAGACTTCGGCGACATGGAAGGGCTGCGACAGGAAGCGTTGGATCTTGCGGGCCCGCGCCACCGTCTGCTTGTCCTCTTCGCTCAACTCGTCCATGCCCAGAATGGCGATGATGTCCTGCAGGGACTTGTAGGTCTGCAGAACCTCCTGCACGCGCCGGGCGACGTCGTAATGCTCCTGGCCAACCACGCGGGGCTCCAGGATACGCGAGGTGGAGTCGAGCGGATCGACGGCCGGATAAATGCCCAGTTCGGCGATCTGGCGCGACAGCACCGTCGTCGCGTCCAGATGGGCGAAGGAGGTTGCGGGCGCCGGATCGGTCAGATCGTCCGCCGGCACGTAAATCGCCTGGACCGACGTGATCGAGCCCTTGTTGGTCGAGGTGATGCGCTCCTGCAATCCGCCCATATCGGTCGACAGGGTCGGCTGATAGCCGACCGCGCTGGGCATGCGGCCCAACAGCGCCGAAACCTCGGAACCGGCCTGGGTGAAGCGGAAGATGTTGTCGATGAAGAGCAGGACGTCCTGGCCTTCCTCGTCACGGAAATATTCGGCGACGGTCAGGCCCGACAGGCCGACGCGGGCACGCGCGCCCGGCGGCTCGTTCATCTGGCCGTAGACCAGCGCGGCCTTCGAATTGCCGCCCTCGAGGTCGATAACGCCGGATTCGATCATTTCGCGGTAAAGGTCGTTGCCCTCGCGCGTCCGCTCGCCGACACCGGCGAAGACGGAATAGCCGCCATGGGCCTTCGCGATATTGTTGATCAGTTCCATGATTAGCACGGTCTTGCCGACGCCGGCGCCGCCGAACAGGCCGATCTTGCCGCCGCGCGAATAGGGCGCCAGCAGATCGACGACCTTGATGCCGGTAATCAGCACTTCGGATTCGGTCGACTGCTCCGTGAAGAGCGGCGCGGAGCGATGGATCGGGCTGGTCCGCTTGGCACCGATCGGGCCGCGCTCGTCGATCGGCTCGCCGATCACGTTCATGATGCGCCCCAGGGTCTCGGGTCCGACGGGAACCGAAATCGGCTGGCCCGTATCCGTGACCTCCTGGCCGCGCACGAGACCCTCGGTCGCGTCCATCGCCACCGTCCGGACGACCGAATTGCCCAGATGCTGGGCGACTTCGAGCACCAGCCGGTTGCCCTGGTTCTTCGTTTCGAGCGCGTTCATGATGTTCGGCAACTCGCCGTCGAAATGCACGTCGACGACCGCGCCCAGAACCTGGGTGACCGTCCCGATATTGTTGCTCGCCATCTCGCGTCGCTCCTCGTCGTAACTCTATGCGTGCGGGCCCCTCTAAAGGGCCTCCGCGCCGCTTATGATCTCGATCAGTTCGGTGGTGATCGCCGCCTGGCGCGCCCGGTTGTAGTTCAGCGTCAGTCGATCGATCATTTCGCCAGCATTGCGCGTGGCATTGTCCATCGCGGACATCCGCGCGCCCTGCTCGCTCGCGTAATTTTCGAGCAATGCGCTGAACACCTGAACCGCCAGATTGCGCGGCAGCAGTTCCATCAGCACTTCTTCGCTCGAAGGCTCAGCCTCATAGACCGCGCCGCCCAGGTCTTCCGCATCGTCGGTCGCCTTGTCGCCCTCACTCTCCACCGCCTGGAAGGGGATGAGCTGATGCCGGGTGACGATCTGGCTGATGACGGATTTGAACTGGTTGAAGATGATCGTGCAGGTGTCGAATTCGCCGGCCGCGAACATCTCGGTGACGCGCCGCGCGATCATCGCCGCCTTCTCGAAATCGAGAGTCGGCTTGTCCATCTCGGTGTAATGCTCGACGATCCGGTCGCCGTAGTGCCGGCGCAACTGGTCGCCCGCCTTGCGCCCGATTGTCAGCAGCTTGACCGTGCCGCCGCCCTGCTCGATCTCGGCGACCATTCGCCGCGCATCGCGCACGATGGAGGAATTGAAGCTGCCGCACAGGCCACGATCGGCCGTCGCGACGATCACCAGATGGACATCGGTCTTTCCGGTGCCCACCAGCATTGCCGGGGCGCCCGGATGATCCTTCATGCTGACGGCGAGGGAGCCAAGCATCCGGCCCATGCGGTCGGCATAGGGCCGGGCCGCCTCGGCCATCTCCTGCGCACGCCGCAGCTTGGCCGCAGCCACCATCTTCATGGCCGAGGTGATCTTCTGCGTCGACTTGACGCTCGTGATCCTGTTGCGGAGATCCTTGAGGCTAGGCATGCCCTATCCTGTTTGGCGGCGCGGTTTGTCGCGGTCGGTCCGGAGACCTAGGCGAAGGACTTGGTGTAGGACTCGATGGCCGCACGGAGCTTCTTCTCCGTGTCGTCCGAGATCTGCTGCTCCTCGCGGATCGCCTTCAGGATATCCGCCGAGTTCTGCTGGATCGTGCCGAGCAGATCGGCGAGATAACGGCCGATATCGCCCACCGGAATGGTATCGAGATAGCCCTGGGTGCCGGCGAAGATCGACACCACCTGTTCCTCGACCGGAAGCGGGCTGTACTGGCCCTGCTTCAGGGCCTCGGTCAGACGTTCGCCGCGCGCCAGCAGGCGCTGGGTCGCGGGATCGAGATCGGAGGCGAACTGGGCGAAGGCGGCCATCTCGCGATACTGGGCCAGTTCCAATTTGATGCGCCCGGCGACCTGTTTCATCGCCTTGGTCTGCGCGGCGGAACCGACGCGGCTGACCGAGATACCGACATTGATCGCCGGCCGGATGCCCTGGAAGAACAGATCGGTTTCGAGAAAGATCTGCCCGTCGGTGATCGAGATGACGTTGGTCGGGATATAGGCCGAAACGTCGTTGGCCTGGGTCTCGACGACCGGCAGCGCGGTCAGGGACCCGCCGCCTTCCGCCTCGCTCATCTTCGCGGCGCGTTCGAGCAGGCGCGAATGGAGATAGAAGACGTCGCCCGGGAAGGCTTCGCGGCCCGGCGGGCGGCGCAGCAGCAGGGACATCTGGCGATAGGCGACGGCCTGTTTGGACAGATCGTCGTAAATCACCAGGCCATGCATGCCGTTGTCGCGGAAATACTCGCCGATCGTGCAGCCCGTATAGGGCGCCAGGAACTGCAACGGCGCGGGGTCCGAGGCGGTCGCGGCGACGACGATGGTGTATTCCATCGCGCCGCGATCCTCGAGCTCCTTGACGAGACGCGCGACGCTGGAGCGCTTCTGCCCGATCGCGACATAGATGCAATAGAGCTTGCGCTTGTCGTCGCCCGCGTCGAAGGCCCGCTTCTGGTTGAGGATGGCGTCGACCGCGACGGCGGTCTTGCCGGTCTGGCGATCGCCGATGATCAGTTCGCGCTGGCCGCGGCCGACCGGGACGAGGCTGTCGATGGCCTTGAGGCCGGTCTGCATGGGTTCGCCCACCGGCTGGCGCGCGATGATGCCCGGGGCCTTGATCTCGACCCGGCTGCGCGTGGCGCCCTCGATGGGACCCTTGCCGTCGATCGGATTGCCCAGCCCATCGACGACGCGGCCCAGAAGGCCCATGCCGATCGGCACATCGACGATCGAGCCCGTGCGCTTGACGGTATCGCCCTCGACGATGCTGCGATCATCGCCGAAAATCACGACGCCGACATTGTCGACCTCGAGGTTCAGGGCCATGCCCTTTATGCCGCCGGGGAATTCGACGAGTTCGCCGGCCTGGACCTTGTCGAGGCCATGAACGCGCGCGACGCCGTCACCGACCGACAACACCTGGCCGACCTCGGAGACATCGGCTTCGGTCCCGAAATTGGCGATCTGCTCTTTCAGAATCGCGGAGATTTCCGCGGCCCGGATCTCCATCAGCCGACCCCTTTCATCGCGAGTTGCAGTCTCTCAAGCTTTGTCTTGAGGGACGAATCGATCATGCGCGAGCCCACGCGAACGATCAGGCCGCCAATAAGGGCGGGATTGACCTGGACGTCGAGGCTCACTTCATTGCCCATGGATGCCTTGAGGGCATCGGACAGCTCCATGCGCTGGCTATCGCTCAGCGCATGGGCCGATGTCACCTGCGCCCGGACGACGCCTCTGCGGGTCGCCAGCAGGTCCAGAAATGACGTGATAATCGTGGGCAGGGCGAACAGGCGCCGGTTCGCGGCGATGGCGCCAATGAAGCGCCGCACCAGATCCGTCGCGCCCGCCTTCTCGACCACCGCATTCGCGGCGCCGGCCTGATCTTCCTTGCTGATCACCGGGCTGCGGATCAAACGGCGAAAATCGTCGCTTTCATCGAGCATCGTCGCAAGGCCGCGCAGATCGTCGGCGGTCTGGTCGAGCACTTTCTGCTCGTCCGCCAGATCGTAAAGCGCGCCCGCGTAACGTTCGGCAATGCCTGAAACGGCTGTCGACTCGGAGGCCAAATGAGGATTCCCACGATCCAAAACCAGTCGCGGGCTCTGTGCCCGCGACAGACCAAATTCATGCGCGCCGGCAAAGCAAGCCCCGCCGGAAAGCGGGGGTTCTCTAACACACTCATATTACCCACGCAAGCGCATGACGGCGCGCCCGCGACACCCTGAAATCAAAGGAAGCTGTAGGGGTCCACATCGACCTGCACGCGAACCGAAGCCGGGCATTGGACAGCCTCCATCCAGCCACGGAGAAGCGGCTGAATGGCCCGGCCCTTGGGCGCCTTGAGCAGCAGCCTGCGCCGATGCCGACCCCGCAGCAGTGCCAGCGGCGCCGGGGCCGGGCCGAGCACGAGGATATCG
>JAQCGR010000087.1 GCA_027619995.1 Pseudomonadota bacterium
TTGAATCAGAAATCCCGATCCAACGGAATCCCCTATTTCGATTCACGCAGATCGGATGATGCTCTAGACCGCTCCGGACCGGCCTTCAATGTCCGACGCCAAGGGCCTGGCGGCGAATGGACCTGCTCCAACCGACGGCTTTACACTGCATTTACACGGAATCGGGTGCGGCGAGGGCTGTGTTCCGCCATAGTCCGCGTTATCTTCCAGGGCATGTCGTTGGCGTGATTCGGGCAATCCTTCCCGGCTTCCCCGCCGCGACGCTTCCAGGGGCGACGAACCGCATATGCCGATCGCATGAATCCGATGAAGCAACTTCTGGTCGTGGCCGCGATCTGCGTGCTGGGCTATCTGGCCTATGCCTTCGCATGGCCGATGATCCAGTCGGCCGACGGTCGTCAGGCGGGCGAGAAGGAGGGCGTATCCAGGCCGGTTGTCCGGGTCGTCGTGCACCGGCCGGAACTTCGGCCCGAGCGCACGCGGATCGAGGCCGTGGGCACGGGCGAGGCGATTCGCTCGGCAACCCTTTACCCGGCGACGGCGGGCGAGGTTGTCGGCGTCGCCATTGCGCCCGATCAGATGGTTGCCGAGGGCGATCTTCTGCTGGAACTGGACAAACGCAACGAGGAACTGGCGGTCGATCTGGCCAAGGTTCGGCTGAGCCACGCGCGCCAGCTCCTGAAACGCTACGAATCGACGGGCGGCAGCGGCGTCGTGCCGGCCTCGACAATCGACGATGCCCGCTCGGCGGTGGAGGAGGCGCGCATCGCCTTGCGCCAGGCCGAGGTGGCCCTGACCGACCGCATGGTGATCGCGCCTTTCGCCGGCCGTGTCGGGATCACGGATGTCGAGATCGGCGATCGCATCGGGCCGGAGGTGCCGATCGCCACGCTCGATGACCGAAGCGCGCTGCTGGTCAGTTTCGCGATCCCCGAGATCTTTCTCGAACGCGTTGTGGTCGGTCAGCCGGTTTCGGTTTCCGCCTGGGGCGCGCGTGACGGCGCCTATTCCGGCCAGATCGTGGAATTGGGCAGCCGCGTCGATCCGGTCAGCCGCAGCTTCACGGCGCGCGCGCGGGTAACGAACGAGCATGATCGCCTGCGTCCGGGGATGAGTTTCGCGGTCCTGTTCGACCTGCTGGGCGATCGCTATCCCTTGGTCCCGGAGGTTTCCGTGCAATGGGGCGGCGACGGCGCCTATCTCTGGGTTATCCGCGACGGCAAGGCGGAGCGCGAGATCGTTCGTGTCGTCCAGCGCCAGGAAGGCACCGTTCTGGTCGATGCCGCCGTTACAGCCGGCGAGGCGGTCGTCGTCGAAGGCATACAGCGGATGCGTCAGGGGCTGGAGGTCTCGATCGAGGAACCGGCGGGGGCAGGTTCGTGAGGCAGGGACACCCATTCGCAAGCCGGAAATCTGGCCCATGCTAGGCGGCGGCGATCTGCCGTCGCTGGCCATTCGGCGGCCGCTGCTGATCCTCGTCCTGAATCTGCTCATCGCCTTGGCGGGTTTCGCCGCGATTTTCGGCGTCGAGGTACGCGAACTGCCGGACGTGGACCGGCCCATCGTCACCGTGCGCGGCAATTTTCCCGGCGCTTCACCCGAAACCATGGACACCGAAGTCACCTCCATCGTGGAAGGCGCGGTGGCGCGGGTTTCCGGGGTCAAGTCGATCCGGTCGTCCAGCGAAGAGAATAATTTCCGCATCCGGGTCGAGTTCTCGCCCGGGGCGGATCTCGATTCGGCCGCCTCCGATGTGCGCGAGGCGGTCAGCCGGGTCGAGCGGGAATTGCCCGAGAGGGTCGAACAACTGACCGTCGTCAAGGCCGACGCGGATTCCGAACCGGTGGTCCGCCTCGCGGCCTATAGCGACACCTTGAGCACGGAGGAACTCACCAGGATCGTCGAGAAGGACATCGTGCCGGAATTGATTTCGGTCGACGGCGTGGCCGATGTGAACCTGTTCGGGGATCGTCAGAGGCTGCTGCGCGTGGTGGTGGACCCCCTGCGCCTGACCGCCTACGGCCTCTCCGTCACGGATGTCGCGGAAGTCCTGGAGAAGGCGCCCTTCGACGTGCCTGCCGGCAGCTTCCGCTCGGATGACCAGGAACTGATCGTGCGGGCCGATGCCACCGCGGTGACGGCCGAGGAAATCGCCGGTCTGACGATCCGGGGAACCGTCAAGATCCGGGATGTCGCCCAGGTCCGGTTCGGGCCGGAAGACGCCGAATCTTACGTCCGACTGGATGGAAGGCCGGTGATCGGTCTGGGTATCGTTCGCCAGGCGCGATCCAACACCGTCAATATTTCCGATGGGGTGATCGAAGCGGTCGAGAGTCTCAATGCGCGCTTCGAGGACGTGCATCTGGTGGTCACGACGGACGATGCCGTCTTCATCCGCGGTTCCGTGCGAGAGGTTCTGATCACCCTCGCCATCGCCGTGCTCATCGTCATCGGCACGATCTGGCTCTTCATCGGCTCTCTGCGCGCAACATTGGTGCCGACGGTGGCGATTCCCATCGCGTTGATCGGCACGGTCTCCGCAATCTGGCTGCTCGGTTTCTCGATCAACCTGCTGACCTTGCTCGCAATGGTTCTGGCGACCGGGATGATCGTCGACGATTCCATCGTCGTGCTCGAGAATATCCAGCGCCGCAAGGCGCAGGGCCTGGGAAGTCGCGCGGCGGCGGTGCTTGGCACCCGCCAAGTCTTCTTCGCCGTGGTCGCGACCACGACGGCGCTGATCTCGGTTTTCGTGCCGATTTCCTTCCTGCCCAGCACCGCCGGAAGGCTCTTTCGCGAGTTCGGCTTCGTGTTGGCATTCGCCGTCGGGATTTCCTCTTTCGTGGCGCTGTCCCTCGTCCCGGTCCTCGCCGCCCGCCTGCCGGACAGGCCCGTCCGCTATCTAGCGCCCCTCGCGGCGGTCGGCCGCTATCTGGTGCGGGCCTATGAACGCTCCCTCGACGCGGCGCTCGATGCGCCGGTGGTGGCCCTTGCCGTCGCGCTGGCTTTCGCCGGGTTGGCCTGGCTCACCTTTCAAGGCCTGGACGAGGAGTTGCTGCCGCCGGAAGAC
Source organism: Pseudomonadota bacterium (assembly GCA_027619995.1). Classification (GTDB taxonomy): domain Bacteria; phylum Pseudomonadota; class Alphaproteobacteria; order CADEGL01; family CADEGL01; genus JABIRQ01. The sequence continues at coordinate 3,071 of JAQCGR010000087.1, forward strand.
CGCGGCGTCATTTATGTGCTGGCCACGGGGCCGGACGGGGTCGGTCTCGGCTACTCGGCGCGCCAGGCCGACCGGATCGAAGCGATCCTGCAACCCTTCGTGGACCGCGGTGAGATCGCGAGCGTTTTGACAATCGTCGGCCGCTGGGACCTGAACCGCGTCTCGGTCATCGCCCCCCTCACGCCATGGAGTGACAGGTCGCGCAGCCAGCAGGACATCCTCGCGGAATTGCGCGGTCCCCTGGCTGAAATTCCCGGCGCGCGCGTCAACGCCTATGGCACGAACAGCCTGAATCTGTGGCACGTGGGCGGCGGTATCGACGTGGCGCTTCTGGGCAGCGACTACCAGCGCCTGTTTCAGGTGGCCAAGGATTTCGCCCGGGGAATCGAAGACGAACTGCCCAATCTCAGCAATCCGGACATCTCCTATCAGCCGACCCAGCCGCAGCTCTCGGTGCGCATCGATCGGCAGCGCGCCGCCGATCTTGGCTTGCCGCTCGACGACCTGTCCGCGACCTTGCGGGCCATGGTCGATGGCGACGAGATCGCGGATCTGAACGTCGCGGATGAGACTGTCCCGATTCTACTCGAGGCGGCGGGCGGCGCGATCGACGATCCCTCGGACCTGACCAATCTCTACGTCCGAAGCGACAGCGGGGCCCTCGTCCCGCTGTCCAGCGTTGCGACCCTCACCGAGGAAGGTGTGGCCGCCGAACTGGACCGCCATCGCCAGCGCCGGGCCATCGAAGTCGACTCGGATATGGCGCCCGGCTATCCCCTGCGCAGCGCCGTCGATGACCTGCAGGGGCTTGCCGAGCGGATTCTGCCCTCGGATATCGACATGATCCTGATGGGCGAGGCCGAGGCGCTGGACGAAACCTCCCGCCAGGTGGCGATGACCTATGTCATCGCGCTGGTCGTGGTCTTCCTGGTCCTGACCGCGCAGTTCGAAAGCCTGACCTCGGCGGCGGTCGTCATGACCACCGTTCCCTTCGGGATCGCGGCGGCGGTCATGGCGCTCTTCGTGACCGGAACCTCGGTGAACATCTATTCGCAGATCGGGCTCGTCATGTTGATCGGGCTGATGGCCAAGAACGGCATTCTGGTCGTGGAATTCGCGGATCAGCTGCGCGATCGCGGCTTCAGTGTCCGGGACGCCGTCGCCACCGCAGCCAAGGTCCGCCTGCGCCCGATCGTCATGACGATGATTTCGACCGTGATGGGCGGCCTGCCGCTGATCCTCAGCGGCGGACCGGGCGCCGAGGCGCGCGCCGCGATCGGCTGGGTGGTCTTCGGCGGGCTCGGCCTGGCGGCGATCTTCACCCTCTATCTGACGCCGGTCGCCTATCTCGGCCTGGCGCGCTTCGTCCGGCCCCGCGCCGCCGAGGGCACGCGCCTGGAAACGGAACTGCGCGATGCGGAAAAGGTCGCGGACAGCGCGATCGAAAGACCGGCGGAATGAGGTGGCTGGCGGTTGCCTGCAGCGTCGCGCTGGCGGGATGCATTCTCACGGCCGGACCGGACTACGAGGCGCCCGAGATCGCGACGCCGGCAGCCTATAGCCAGCCGGCGGCCATGCCGGCCGGCACGGCGGAAACGGCGCAATGGTGGCTTGGCTACGGCGATCCCGAACTCGACAGTCTGGTCGGGCAGGCCCTGGCCGACAATCTGGATATCGCGGCTGCCGAGGCACGCCTGAGTGAGGCGCGCGCCTTGGTCGGCGAGGCGGACTCGGTCGGCGGTCCGACCTTGGACATCGGGTCGAGTATCGAGGCGGAGCGCGTCATCGATCGGGAGCGCCGCTCCAACAAGCAGCGCACGGGCACCACCGGTTTCGGCAGCAGCAACGACAACGGCAGCAGCCTCGAAGGCGCGGCCGAGGCGGGGCTGCTTTTCTCCTGGGTGCCGGATCTGTTCGGTGGCCAACGGCGCGGCATCGAAGCGGCCGAGGCGGAATTGCGTGCGCGCGGCCTGTTGCGCGACGATCTGGCGCGCACGACGGTCGCCGATGTCGTGCGGCGCTATCTGGAAATCCGCCGCGACGAAACCCAACTCGATCTGATCGAGGCTTCGCTGGACTTGCAACGCCAGACCCTCGATCTGGTGAGCCGCCGCTATCAGGCGGGCCTGGCCTCGCAACTCGATGTCAGCCGGGCCGAGGCTCAGGTTTCGGCGACCCAAGCCCTGCGGGGACCCTTGCGCCAGAACCTCGCGGCGGCTCGTTCCGCTCTGGCGGTGCTGACCGGCCGTCAGCCGGGCACCCAGGAAATCGCGGCGGCGGCCGATATCCCCCGATACCAGGGTGGGCCGCCCCTCGGCCTGCCGCGCGATCTGTTGCGGGCGCGCCCCGATGTGCAGGCCGCGGAGGCTGTCCTGGCGCGGGCCACGGCCGAGATCGGGGTCGCCGAGGCGGAGCTTTATCCCATGCTGAGCATTCCGGGCAATTTGACCTGGGCCATCAGCGGATTGGGCTCGGGCGAGGTGATCGAGGCGTTGATTGCGACCCTGGCGCTCGGCCTCGATATTCCGCTGTTCGATTCGGGCGGGCGGCGGGCCCGGGTGGCAGCCGCAGAGGCGCGGTCGCAGGAGGCGCTGTTCCTCTACCGCGCGACCCTTCTCGATGCCTTGGGCGAGGTCGAGGTGGCCCTGGCGACCCTTGTCGCGGCCCAGGACCGCCGTGACGACCTGCAGGCCGCCGCCGATGCCAGCGCGCGCGCCGCGACCCAGGCCGAGCAGCTTTATACCCAGGGCCTGACCGGGTTCCTGGATGTGCTGGATGCCCAGCGGACCCTATTGGACAATCACCAGGATCTGGCCGAGGCGGAAGCGGCGGTCAGTTTGGGCATTGCCGATCTGTACAGCGCCGTGGGCGCGCCGGTGACGAAAGGCGATGTCACCTAATTTGACGGGTGCCAAAGGCGCGGCGCCTTTCTCAGGCTCCGCTACACGGTTCGATCGACAGCGACGTCCAGCAGTCTCGGCCGGCGGGCGGCCACGGACGCCTCGATCGCGGGCCGAATGGCGGCGGGGTCCGTGATGCGCTCGGCCTCGACCCCGAGGGATTTGGCGAGGCCGACGAAATCGATTTCAGGGTCCATCAGATCCATGCCCACATAGTTCTCGTTGCCGTGAAAACTGAGCAGGCGCTGTTTGAGGATGCGGTAGCCGCGATTGTTCGGGATCACATAGGTGATCGGCAGATTTAGATGGGCCGCCGTCCAGAGGGCCTGGATCGAGAACAGGGCGCTGCCGTCGCCGATCACGGCGACCACCGGGCGTTCCGGCCGCGCGATCTGGATGCCCACCGTCGCCGCCATGGCCCAGCCGATGCCGCCGCTGGCGAAGGCGTGATAGCCGTAGCGGTCCCGGTAGGGCAGGAACTGGAGGAGGGAGGTCGTGCTGCTCAAGCCCTCCTCGACCACCACCGCATCCTCGGGAATCGCTTCGGCGATCTGCAGCATCAGCCATTCGGGCGCGATTGGCGCTACGTTGGCCAGGGCTTGTACTTCTTGCCGTCGCGATTCTCGCCTGACGCTCCAATTCTTCGCCTCGATCGCCTCGACTCGGGCCGCGGCCGCCCGGGCATGGGCCGCGTCGCCCTTTTCCTGGAGGAGCGGGGTGAGGGCGTTCAGCGTCTCCTTGAGGTCGGCGCGCAGGGCGATCTCGGCCGAATAGTTCTTTCCGAGTTCCCAGTCGTCCAAACCGATCTGAATCAGCGGCAGTTCCGGGGGCAGCGGGTCGGTCGGACTCCAGACCGACATGCGCAGCACATCGGCCCCGGCGACCAGCAGCAGATCGTGTTCGCCCAATATCTCGCGAACCCTGGTCTGGTTGCGGGGCAGGGTCCCCATGAAACAACGATGGGTCGAGGGGTAATGGGCGCCGAAGGGCACGGTTTGCTGGTAGGCCGGAGCGCCGAGGGCTTCGGCGAAATCCGAGATTTCCGCGAAAGCGTCCGAGGTCACGACCTCGTTGCCCGCGATGATCACCGGGTTGCGCGCGGCCAGGAGGCGAGTGGCCAGGCGGTCCAAGGCGGCGTCCGAGGGGCGGCCGGCGGCGTCCACCCGGGTCGGCCGGCCCAGGTCGATGCCCTTCTCGTCATTGAGGATATCGCCGGGCAGGGAGATGAAGACCGGACCCATGGGCGGGGTGGTCGCGATCTTGGCGGCCCGGCGCACGATACGCGGCAGGTCTTCCAGGCGGGTGACTTCGATCGCCCATTTGACCAGGGGCTCGGCCATGGGGACGAGGGGATCGTAGAGCAGCGGTTCGGTCAGCCCGTGGCCGATTTCCTGCTGGCCGGCGGTGACGATCATCGGCGTGCGCGAGAATTTCGCGTTGTAGATCGAGCCCAGGGCATTGCCGAGGCCGGGCGCGACATGGACGTTGCAGGCCGAAAGGCGGCCCGAGGCGCGGCTGAAGCCGTCGGCCATCGCCACCACGATCGATTCCTGCAGCCCCAGGACATATTTCATCTCGGTCTGCTTGCCGACCGCGTCCATCAGCGGCAATTCGGTGGTGCCCGGATTGCCGAACAGATGGGTGATGCCCTCGTCCTTAAGAATCGCAAGAAAAGCGTCGCCGCCTCTGATCGTGTTCATATTGCCCTCTCCGGCATGGATAGCTTGACCCTTACCTTCCTTAGCACGATTGTTCGGCCGCCGGATCAATGGGTGGAGGAATAGGCGAATGGCAAAAATAGTGCCCCTCGACGAGGCCGTGGCGCATTGCGTTTCGGATGGGGCGTCCCTGGCGATGGAGGGTTTCACCCATCTGATTCCCCATGCCGCGGCGCATGAGGTGATACGCCAGGGCCGCAAGGATCTGACGGTCATGCGCATGACGCCGGACCTGATCTACGACCAGATGATCGGCATGGGCTGCGTCGCCAAATTGATCTTCTCTTTCGCCGGCAATCCCGGGGTCGGCCTGCTGCGCCGCCTGCGTGACGCGGTGGAAAACGACTGGCCGCGCCCGCTCGAGATCGAGGAGCATTCCCACGCCGCCATGGCCAATGCCTATGAGGCGGGCGCGGCGGGGCTGCCCTGCGCGGTCTTCCGCGGCTATCGCGGCGCCGAGTTGAAGCGCGTGAATCCCAATATCAAATCGGTGACCTGCCCCTTCACGGGCGAGGAGCTGGCGGCGGTTCCCGCGCTCAAGCCCGATGTCGCGATCATCCATGCCCAGAAGGCCGACAAGCAGGGCAATGTCCTGATCGAGGGCATCGTCGGGGTTCAGAAGGAGGCTGTGCTGGCCGCCAAGGCCGCCATCGTCACGGTCGAGGAGGTGGTCGATGACCTGCGGGGCCTGCATCCCAACCTGTGCATCCTGCCCCATTGGACGGTCGATTACGTCTGCGTCGTGCCGGGCGGAGCGCATCCGTCCTACACCCACGGCTACTACCCCCGCGACAACGCCTTCTACACCGAATGGGACGCCATCGCGGCTGATCGCGACGGTTTTCTTGCCTGGATGGACGAGCATGTCCTGAACGGCGGACCGGGGGATTTCGCCCGCCATGCCGGCAAGGGAGTCTAGGCCGATGCCCGAATTCAAACCCGCCGAGATGATGACCGTGGCCGCCTCGCGCGCGCTCTCCAACGACGATGTCTGCTTCGTCGGCATCGGCGCGCCCTCGGCCGCCTGCAATCTCGCGCGCCTGACCCATGCGCCCGATATCACCCTGATCTATGAATCGGGCACCATCGGCACCCGGCCCGATGTCCTGCCGCTATCGATCGGTGACGGCGAGCTGTGCGACACGGCGCTGACCACCGTCGCGGTGCCGGAGATGTTCCGCTACTGGCTCCAGGGCGGGCGCATCACGATCGGCTTCCTGGCGGCGGCCCAGCTCGACAAATACGGCAATATCAACACGACGGTCGTGGGCGATTATCACAAGCCCAAGGTCCGCCTGCCCGGGGGCGGCGGCGCACCGGAAATCGCTATATCCTGCGCCGAGATCTATATCACCGCGCGCCACCAGAAGCGGGTCTTCGTCGACAAGCTGGATTTCATCACTTCGCTCGGCCACGGCCCGAACGGCGAAGGCCGGGCGGCCTTCGGCGTCGACACCAAGGGTCCGACCAAGCTGATCACCGATCTTTGCATCATGGAGCCCGATGCCGAGACCCTGGCCTTCACCGTGACCTCGCTCCATCCGGGCGTGACGCGCGAGGCCGTGCGGGACGAGACCGGTTGGGAGGTGGCCTTCGCCGAGTCGGTGGTGGAGACCCCGCCGCCGACCGAGGAGGAATTGAAGGTCCTGCGCGACCTTCAGGCCCGGACCAAGGCAGCCCACGCGGGCTGAGGACAGCCCATTCGGCGATATCTGACCTTTGCGGATCACATGCGCGCGGTGTGACGGCCGTCGCAGATTGTCCTATGATTTTTCTCTAGGGTCACTGCTGCGGCCGTGCTCGACGGCTCGCAAGAGTAGTTGGATGATGGCATAGCATCCCGAGCGAGGGACAGATGGCAGGCAGGATCGTCGTATTCCGCGGGCCCAGGTTCGCGTCCCTATTGTTAGCGGCGTTTGCTCTCGTCGGCTGCCCGAAGGGCGAGAAGCCGGCCGTCTCATTGGACGAGGCACGTCAGATCACGGCGGAGTTCGCCGGTCCGACGGCCGATGGCGCAGGCTTCAAGCCGCCGCCGCGGACGATTTCCGATATTGCCGCCGTGCTGAACGAGCATCGACCCGACGAGGCGCGGGTCGCGAGTTTGCGTGCTCTCGCGGATGCCGAGAGTCCCGCCGGAGCGTCCGGCGCCGATCTCGGCGCGTTCCTCAACGAACGTGCGAATGCTCGGATCGAGATCGGCCGCACCAATGAGGCGATAGACGACTTCGAACGCTCCTACGAGGCGGATTCCGAGGTCGCGACCCTCAGGAACCTGGCCAGGGCCTATGCGATCGCCGGCCGGCTGATGGATTCCCTGCGCACTCACGAGCGGACGATTGCAACCCTGGAGGGGCAGTCCGAGAACCGGGGCAAGCTCTTCGGCGCCTATGCGGGTGCTTCGCGGGCCCGCACGGCAATCGGCGATGTCGAGACGGCCGAATCCTATGTCGCGAAGGCCGAGAACCTGTTCACGGTCATGGCCGCAAGAAAAGGCGCTCGTGAGGCGATGGCCACGCACATGGATGGTTGGCGCGGTACGGTCGAGGCCGCACGGGCCGAGGTGGAAGTGTATCGTGGCGACCTCGAGGCTGCCGAGCGCTCGTTCCGCGGGGCGATTGAGAAGATGGAATCGGCGGACGCGAATCTCGCGGCGATGCGCAGGACGGGCGGTGGTCCGCCGGACTTCACGTTTGTGCGTGCGCAGGCGCTATTTCATGGGCAACTCGCCAAGGTACTGTTGCGCCAGGGCCGGGTGGTCGAGGCCGAGGTCGAAGCCCGAAAGGGTCTGAAGCTCTCCCTCAGAACCTTCGGCCGCGACAATGCGGATACCGGAACTATCGTCCGCGCGCTGTCCATCGTCCTGCTTGAACAGGGCCGTTTCGAGGAATCGGCGACCTTGAGCGCTGCCGCCGTGGATATCCTCGAAAAGGCCGGCCAGGACCCCGGCTCGCTTCGTCGCGGCAAGGCCGTGCGCGAACTGGCGACGGTCAAAGTCTATCTCGGCCGCCACGGCGAAGCGCTGACGACCTTCGACCAGTTGGCTGCCGTGCTGCGCTCCGATCCGCAGACCTACCGTCTCGTCCTGGGCGATGCCCTGGAATATGGTCAGGAGATGCTGTTGGCCGGGCGAATCTCCGACGCGGAGACATTGTTCCGTGATCTGGCCGAGCGACGCCTGAAAAACCTCGGCCCCAAGAACTACCGCAGCGCGGAAGCCCAGGGACATCTGGCGGCGGCCCTGGCCGAGAGGGGAGACAAGGCCGGGGCCCTCGCCCTGTATCGGGAAGCGGCGCCGATCCTGCTCTCGTCCTCGCGCCTGGTCGATGACGAAGGGGGCGATGCCAAGCGGGAGCACAGCAGGCGCTTCGTGCTCTAGAGCATCATCCGATCTGCGTGAATCGAAATAGGGGATTCCGTTGGATCGGGATTTCTGATTCAACATGCTGGCTGGAGGAGG
>JAQCGR010000088.1 GCA_027619995.1 Pseudomonadota bacterium
GGGCGCAGGCTTCGCAGCGGCCTGGGTCGCGGGCTTGGGCTTGGCCGCCGTCGGCGAGCGCAGGGTGACGGGGGATCGCGCGGCCGCAGCCGCGGCCGCGGCGGGACGGACGGGAACGGCAGCACCTTGGGATGACGTGATCGGCAGCATGAGTTCGGGCATTTTCGGCGGCGGGCCGAGCGCGTCGATGACGCTCATATCCACGGTGACGCTGGGATCGTCCTTGCCAATATAGAGGGTATCCTGGGCCGTCGCGGAACCCGCGCCCAGCACCGAAAGGACGCAGGCCAGTGCCAGCGCCATTGCGGGTAGGGCTGCCAGACTGCTGCGCCCGATTGTAACGTCCGCGGATGTCATTCGACTCCGCCTCCCAGATTTGTGCGGGAGTTGTGCCCCGTTCGTTCCGTGGCGGGCACAATAGCCCAGAGGCGAATCGCCGACAACCGGTTTGGCCGAGGGCGGCGGCGCGGTCTGTTCAGGCATTGCGGAGGATTTTCATTAACTCGCCATGCAGCTTGCCGTTGGCGGCCAACACGTTTCCAGACTTCAACATGCCGTTTCGTCCGTCCATTTCACTGACGAAACCGCCGGATTCGCGCACGATCAGGATGCCGGCGGCGATGTCCCAGATGGACAGTCCGGCTTCCCAGAAGCCCTCGTAGCGGCCGGCCGCGACATAGGCCAGATCGAGCGCGGCCGAGCCGTAGCGACGGATCCCCGCGACCAGGGGCATCAGCGCGGCCATCTGGGCGAGATAGGGGGCGTGCCCCGCGCGTCCCATGAAGGGGATGCCCGTCGCGATGATCGATTCGTCGAGGCGCTTGCGCTCGGACACGCGAAGGCGCTTGTCGTTGAGGAAGGCGCCCGCACCCCGCTCGGCCCAGAAGGTCTCGTGTCGGATCGGATCGTGGATCAGCCCGGCGATGATATCGCCGTCGCGCTCCAGCCCGATCGAGATCGCGAAATGGGGCAGGCCGTGCAGAAAGTTGAGTGTGCCGTCGAGCGGATCGACGATCCAGCGATGGCGCCCGTCGCCTTCGATCTCGCCGCCTTCCTCAAGCAGGAAGCCGTAGTCGGGGCGCGCCTTGGACAGCTCGCGCCGCAGGGTTTTTTCGGCCTTGAGGTCGGCCGCGCTGACGAAATCGGCCGGGCCCTTGCGTGACACCTGAAGCTGCTCGACTTCGCCGAAATCACGGACCAGCGCGCGCGATGCCTTGAGTGCGGCTTCCGCCATCACATTGATCGTGGGGGAACGAACGGCCATGCCTCGGTCTACTCCTTGGCGCGTTCGACGTAGGTCCGTTCCACCGTGTTGACGACGATACGGTCGCCGACTCCGACGAAGGGCGGGACCGATACGCGGATACCGTTTTCGAGCAGTGCCGGCTTGTAGGATGCGGCGGCCGTCTGCCCTTTGACCACGGGATCGGCCTCGACCACTTCGAGGATGACGCTGGCCGGAATCTCAGCGCTGATCGGCCGTTCCTCATGGCTCATCACCATAATCGCCATGCCGTCCTGCAGGAAGACGGCCTCGTCGCCGAACAGCACGCCGTTCACGGTGATCTGGTCGTAGGTCTCGGTGTCCATCAGGGTGTGCAGGTCGCCCTCGGCGAAGAGGTACTGGTATTCCTTCTCGTCGAGCCGCACGCGCTCGACCGATTCGGCCGCGCGGAAGCGTTCGTTGAGCTTGGTGCCGTCTTCGAGATTGCGCAGTTCGACCTGCATATAGGCACCGCCCTTGCCGGGCTGGGTATGGGCGATTTTGACCGCGCGCCAGAGCTTGCCGTGGTGTTCGATCACCATGCCGGGGCGGATTGTGTTGCCGTCGATTTTCATGGGTGTTCTTCGGAATCGGAGGGGCCGGGCGCGATGGCCCGGCAAGGCGCGCGGAAGCTATCAGCTTTGGCGGGGGCGGCGCAATGCGCCCCGCTGCTCGGAACCTCAGTCCCGCAGCCCGCGAACCTCGCCGTCGAGACCGTGCAGCACGCCGTTCTTCTCGAAGGCGAAGAAGACGAAGGCGAAGGTGATGTCGTAGCGGGTGTCTTCGAGAATACCGCTCTCGGAGCGGCGCTGGACGACGACATTGCCGATGTCGCGACCTTCGGGGATTGCGCTCTTGTCGAGGGCCGAGTTCTGGCCCTCCGTCCATGTCAGGACGAGGGCGCCGGCTTCGACCCGTCCCTTCTCGCGCAGCAGTGGCAGGCTCCATGCCTCGCCGCCGACGGCGGCCACACGCATCATGGGCGGGACGCCGTCCGGCGTCTCGCCGTCGAAGAACATGGGATAGGGGCGGCCGTCCGGATCGTCATATAGGACATAGGGATTGCGGCCATAGCGCCGGAAATCATCCGGTGTCATGACCGTGCCGTGGGGCACTCGGGCGATGAAATTCTCGAAGGATTCGAGACGCGCAGGAAGCATCGTCAGCCTTTCGCCCGTCCGAGCGCCGAGGATGCCTTCGCCTGTGAACTGCTGCCACCAGGTCTCGGTCAGGCGGTCATACATCACGAGGTCGGAGTTGCGGAGGCGTCCGGTCGTGCCGAATTCGACTGCCTGGCCGTCGAGCACCCGTTCGAAGACGATCGCCGCGTTGCACAGCGGGCAATAGGTCACGGCGACCGGCACGCCGCCCAAGGTGCCGTTGGCGATTTCGTGGAACATCAGATAGCGCAGCGGATAGGCGCGCGCCTCGCCGCCGATCGTCAGGCCGATCACCGGTTCGGTCGGCGACAGGAAAGGGCGGAGATCGGCGGCCGGATGGAAGGGCGGATCGTCCAGAGAGCGGATACCGTCGCGTTGCGGACCGCCCGACATGATCTCGTCGAGCGGCACCGAATGGGTTTCGAAATCGGTCTTCGGGAATTCCCGCCGGGCCGCTTCGATGTCCAGGGCAAGGGCCGCGCCCGGCCAATACAGACCAAGCGTGAGGGCGGCGAGAATGGCGACGAAGGACAAGTTGCGCATGATGGCCCTCAATCTAGGGCATTCGCGCATTCACGACCGGTCACAAGGTGGCGAGCGCCGCCGCAATTTCCACGTTGAAGGCTGCCACGGCCGCACCGGGCCCCTCGGGATGGCCCCAGACGCCGGAGACGACGGCGAGGAAATCGGCCCCGGCCTTTACCAGGGGCGCGCAGTTTCCCACCGTGATGCCGCCGATGGCGACGCAGGGCACGGTCATCAACTCGCTCCACCAGCGCAGAATATCCGGATCTGCCGCTGTGCTGACCTCTTTGGTTTCGGTCGGGAAGAAAGCGCCGAAGGCAACGTAGTCGGCCCCCGCTTCTGCCGCCTCCATGGCGGAATGCTTGGAATCGTGACAGGTCACGCCGACGATCCGGTCCTCGCCGAGCAGCGCGCGGGCGTCGCCATAGGAGGTGTCGTCCTGCCCGACATGGACGCCGTCCGCCTCCAACTGGGCCGCCAGATCGGGCCGGTCGTTGATGATGAAAGCCACGTCGCGGGCATGGCAGACGGGCATCAGGGTTCGGGCCGCGTCGCGCACCGCGCCGTCCGGCACGTCCTTCAGGCGAAGCTGGACACTGGCCACGTCGCCGCCATCCAACGCCTCGGCGAGTTGCAGCGCGAAAGCATCCAACTCGAAGGCCGGCGGCGTGACGAGATAGAGCCGGCAATCGGGTTCGCTGGCTGCTGTCATGCCGGTCAAGCCTTGCCGCGATAGATGTCGATGATCGTGTCGAGCATCTTCAGCGCTTCGTCGCGCGGGCGCTGGAAGGTATTGCGGCCGATGATCGATCCGCTGGCGCCGCCGTCGCGCAGGCCGCGGACCTCGTCGAAGAACTCGTCCAGGCTCTTGGGGTTTCCACCCGAAAAGACGACAAGGCGGCGGCCGTTGAAGGACGCCTGCATGACATGGGCGACGCGCTTGGCGAGGGTCGAGATGTCGATCTTCTGCGCCTCGTAGACCTTCTTGGCCTCGGGCAGCTCCAGATGGGCAGTCGGCGGCTTCACCTTGATGATATGGGCGCCCAGCAAGGCCGCCATATGGGCGGCATAGGCGCAGATATCGACCGCCGTCTCGCCCTCTTTGGTGAGGTCGCCGCCGCGCGGGTAGGACCAGACCACCACCGCGAGGCCGAGGGCCTTGGCCTCCTCGGCCATTTCGCGGATCTCTTCCATCATCGAGAACTGGTCGTCGGAGGCGGGATAGATCGTGAAGCCGATGGCGGCGCAGCCCAGGCGCAGGGCATCGCCGACCGAGGCGGTGATCGCCTGGTCCTTCAGGCGGGCCAGGCTATTCGCGCTGTTGACCTTGAGGATGGTTGGGATCGCGCCGGCGAAGGTATCGGCCCCGGCCTCGAGCATCCCCAGCGGTGCGGCATAGGCGTTGAGCCCGGCATCGATGGCGAGTTGGTAGTGGTAGTGCGGATCGTAAGCCGGCGGGTTGGGCGCGAAGCTGCGCGCCGGGCCGTGCTCGAAGCCCTGGTCGACCGGCAGGATGACCATGCGCCCGGTGCCACCGAGGCGGCCATGGGACAGGATGCGGGCGAGGTTGGCCTTGCTGCCCGGCGTGTCGCTTTCGTAGTTGCTGAGAATGCGTCGGACACGCTGGCTGATGCGCATGGCGGTGAACCCCTTCGGACGATCGATCGAATGGCTGAATTTCGCGAATTGATTACCCCGGCCTTGCGCCCTTTTCAATGTTGCGCGCGCGCTCTTGCGCGAAATGTTCGCGCGCGGCGGCCAGCGGGTCGCGCCGGTCGGCCAGATCGCAGGCCGGTCCGGTCTCTGGATTGACTGTCGCGCCGAGGGCTTCGGCCATCGCCGCGATCTTCGCGACGGTCTCGGCGCGGCTGTCGAGGCGCAGGGCCGTCACCTCGGCGCGCAGGGCTGCGAGGGCATCGCCCACCGAGTCGGCGCAATCGAGCAGGCCGAGGAATCGGGTCTCCGGGAACTCTACGCGCCATAGCTCTTCCAGCGCCCGCCAGGTTCCGGCCCCGAGATAGCCGGCCGCGCCGGGCGCGCTGGCCAGAACGGGGGCGAGACCGACCTCGGATGCGGCGGTCAGCGCAGCGCGGCCCTGGGCCAGATCGTGGATGATGAAGCAGGGGCGCGGCATGGCGCCATTTTGCGCGGGGGGCGGACAAAGAGAAAGCCATGACCCGGCGGTCGTGGCTTTCCTCTTCTCCGACAGCTTGGCTGCGTCGCCCAGGCCGGGTCAGTGGCCTAGAAACTACCCTTGTCGTGTTCGTCGAGCAGCCAACCGCTGGCCGCGCCGACTGCGCCGCCGATGGCCGCGCCGCAGGCGATGCAACCGCCCGTGATGATCGTACTCGCCACGCCTACGCCGGCGCCGATGGCGCCGCCGCTGAGGACGCGCTGTTCGGTGTCGCCCATACCGGAGCAGGCGGTGGTGGCAAGCAGTAGGGCGCCCGCGACCGGGAGTGCCAAGCGTCTCATGATCCATTTCCTCCGTCTGTTTCGGTATCGAAACGCGACGGCAGGGAGGGTGAATCCGGTCCGAGTCCGAGTCGGGGCGGGATTGTGGTCATTTCAGGGCAGTAATTTTCCATAATCCTGTATCCGGCATAAAAGTCAGGCGGCGGGGAAGGGCCGCCTGACTTGGCTTTGTGACGCTATTGCCTGACTTAGCCGAGCTTGCCGACCGCGACCGCCGAATCGAGCATCCGGTTGGAAAAACCCCATTCGTTGTCGTACCAGCTCATCACCCGGCCCAGCTTTCCTTCGATGGCCTGGGTCTGGGTCACGTCGACGGTGGAACTGGCGGGGTTGTGGTTCAGATCGACGCTGACCAGCGGCTCGTCCGTCGTCGCCAGGATGCCCTTGAGCGGCCCATTGGCCGCCTTTTCGATGGCGGCGTTGATCGCCTCGACGGAGACGGTCTTGGATGGCACGAACTTGAAGTCGATCAGCGAAACATTCGGCGTCGGCACGCGGATCGCGGTGCCGTCCAGCTTGCCGGCGAGTTCGGGCAGGACCAGGCCCACGGCGCGCGCGGCGCCGGTCGAGGTCGGGATCATCGACACCGCCGCCGCCCGCGCCCGGCGCGGGTCGCTATGCAGGGTGTCGACGGTGCGCTGGTCGCCCGTATAGGCGTGGATCGTCGTCATGTAGCCCTGCTCGATGCCGAAGGCCTTGTGCAGCACGAAGGCCAGCGGGGCCAGGCAGTTGGTCGTGCAGGAGGCGTTCGAGATGATGCGATGCGACTTGCGCAGCTTCTTGTGGTTCACGCCGTAGCAGATCGTGATATCGGCGCCCGAGGCCGGGGCCGAGACCAGAACGCGCTTGGCACCCGCATCGAGATGCAGACCGGCCTTGGCCTTGTCAGTGAAGATGCCCGTGCATTCGAGAGCGACGTCGATGCCCAGACTGTCCCAGGGCAGCTTGGCCGGATCGCGTTCGGACAGGACCTTGATCACGCCGGAGCCGAGATTGATGCCCGTGGCGGTCGTCTTGACCGTGCCGGGGAAGCGGCCGTGGACCGAATCGTAACGCAGCAGATGGGCGTTCGACTCGACATCGCCCAGATCGTTGATGGCCACGATCTCGATGTCCTTGCGGCCCGATTCGGCGGCGGCGCGCAGAACCAGGCGGCCGATCCGGCCGAAGCCGTTGATAGCGACGCGAATAGGCATTCGAATTCTCCGTACTGACTTAAACGATGAAACCGATACTCAAAGCCGCTCTCGGGCGGCCTTGGCGATCGCCTCGGCGGTGATGCCGAAATGGCGGTAGAGATCGCCGGCCGGTGCGCTGGCGCCGAAGCCGGTCATGCCGACGAAAGCGCCCTCGGCTCCGGTGAAACGCTCCCAGCCGAAGCCGATGGCGGCCTCGACCGCGATCCGGACCTGGTTCGGATCCACGATGCCGGCTTTGTAGCTCTCGTCTTGGGCCTCAAACAACTCGCGGCTGGGCACCGAGACGACCCGGGTCGGGACTCCTTTGCCTTCCAGAAGCGCCTGGGCCTCGACCGCGAGAGAGACTTCGGAGCCGGTTGCGTAGAGGGTGACACGCGCCGGGCCGCTGGCCTCGACCAGCACATAGGCGCCGCGCGCGGAAAGATTTTCGTCGGTATGCGTTGTGCGCAGGGTCGGCAGGCCCTGACGGGTCAGGGCGAGGGTCGAGGGGCCGTCCTGGCGCGCCAGGGCGAGGGCCCAGCATTCCGCCGTCTCGACCGCATCGGCCGGACGGAACACCGCCATATTGGGCATGGTGCGCAAGCTGGCGAGCTGCTCGACCGGCTGATGGGTCGGGCCGTCCTCGCCCAGGCCGATCGAATCATGGGTCATGACATAGATCGTCCGGATGCCCATCAGGGCCGAAAGCCGCATGGCGGGGCGGGCATAATCGGTGAAGATCAGGAAGGTGCCGCCATAGGGAATCAATCCGCCATGCAGGGCCATGCCGTTCATGGCGGCAGCCATGCCGTGCTCGCGCACGCCGTAATGGATATAGCCGCCGGAAAAATCTTCCGGGCTGACGATGCCCTGGCTCTTGGCCTTGGTGTTGTTCGAGCCGGTGAGGTCGGCGGAGCCGCCGATCAGTTCCGGCAGATGCTCGGCCAGAACGTCCAGGGTCTCGCCCGAGGACTGGCGCGTGGCGCGCTTGGGCGCTTCTTCGCTCAGGCTCTTCTTATAGGCGCGGATCGTGTCGTCCAGGCCTTCGGGCAGGCGACCGGCGATGGTGCGTTCGAACACGTTCTTGCGCTCGCCCGGCAGGGCGTCGCGCCGCTTGGCCCAGGCCGCGCGGCTTTCAGCACCCTTGGCGCCGACCGTGCGCCAGGCCGTCAGAACGTCGTCCGGCAGTTCGAAGGGTTCGGCCTTCCAGCCGTAGGCGGCGCGGGCCCCGGCGATTTCTTCGGCGCCCAGAGGCGAGCCATGAGAGCCGGCGCTGCCCGCCTTGCTCGGCGCGCCATAGCCGATCGTCGTCCGGCAGAGGATCAGGGACGGACGATCGGTCTTCTTCGCCCGCGCGATCGCCGCCGAGACGGCCGCGGCATCCTGGCCGTCGACGGCCTCGGTGTCCCAGCCGCTGGCGGCGAAGCGCGCGGCCTGGTCGTCCGAGACGGAGAGATCGGTCGGCCCGTCGATCGAGATGCGGTTGTCGTCGAACAGCACGATCAGCTTGCCGAGCTTCAGGTGGCCGGCGAGGGAGATCGCCTCATGGCTGATGCCTTCCATCAGGCAGCCGTCGCCCGCGATCGCATAGGTGTGGTGATCGACGACCGCGTCGCCGAAGCGCGCGGCCATCAGGCGTTCGGCCAGCGCCATGCCGACGGCATTGGCCAGGCCCTGGCCCAGCGGCCCCGTCGTCGTCTCGATGCCCGGCGCATGGCCGTATTCGGGATGACCCGCCGTGCGGCTGCCGAGCTGCCGGAAATTGCGGATCTCGTCCATCGTCATGGCTTCGTAGCCGGTCAGGTGGAGCAGCGCGTAGAGCAGCATGGAACCATGCCCCGCCGAGAGCACGAAACGGTCGCGGTCGGGCCAAGCCGGATCGGCCGGATCGAATTTCAGGTGATCGGCGAAGAGGGCGGTGGCCGCGTCGGCCATGCCCATGGGCATGCCCGGATGACCGGACTTGGCGGCTTCGACGGCGTCCATGGCGAGGACACGAATGGCGTCGGCCATGCGTTTGCGCTCGACAGTGCCCGAGTGCGAGGAGCCGGAAGAGGATGTGTTGTTCATGATGATCTGGGCCGATTTTCAACGGCGGAGTGGGGCGAAAAAAGGCGGCTCGCCCCGGGGCGGCCCGACCCGCCGCTTGCGCCCGCCCAGCGGGGACGGGGCACCATGACGACGGCATAACGGCCCGTCAACCGGACTCTGGCGGCGCTGTCGCGGACCCGTGTTGCGCCGATTCCGACCTGTCACTATTCTCCGCCTGTCTCGATGTCCCAGACCCCGTGGAGTCCATGGCCGCACCGCAAGGCATGTCCCGTCTCGAATCCGCCACCCGCCGCCTGGAGGAATCCGTGGCGCGGCTGGAAACCGTGATCGAGGAGCGGGTAGCGACCGAGGCCACGACGGTCACGGAAGAGGAATATGACAGCCTCAAGCAGGCGACGGTTGCGGTCTCCGACCGGCTCGACCAGGTGATCGTCCGCCTCCGCCAAGTGCTGGAGGCCTGAGATGGCGCAGGTCAGCGTTTCGATCAACGGCCGCGGCTATCAGATTTCCTGCGACGCTGGTCAGGAAGAGCATCTCCAGCGGCTCGGCGAGTTCGTCGACAAGAAGGTTTCCGAACTGGTCTCCGGCATGGGTCAGGTCGGCGACAACCGACTGCTGGTGATGGCCGCCCTGCTGATCGCGGACGAATTGGCCGAATCCTACGGCAAGCTGCGCGATGTCGAAGGCGACGGCGCACTGGCCGATGAGGCCGAAAAGCTGGCCGACAGCCTGGCCACCAGCATCGATGCGCTGGCGCTTCGCTTGGAGACAGTTGCCGAGAAGCTCGCGCAGCCCTAGATTCAATCCGGGGTTCGCTGCGCGGCCCGTTAGGTTCTATTTTCTCCTGGGGCCAATGATGTTCTCCAGGGAGCTGTCCCTGCCGGAGCCCTGGTTCCGGTATATGGCGCCCACCTACTCTGTAGGTCCCGTTGGAGTCACCGAACCGACGACCATCGCGGCGCACCCCACTTTCCTACCGGAGCCATCCGTGAATTTGATCGAGCGGAGATCCTCCCCGCGCGGGGCGGCGACGCAGTGCCGTGCCGCTTCGACGGCCGCCCGGCGCTGTCATGTTGCGCGGCGACCAAGGCATTCCGACTCCGGGTTTGACCGCGACGGAGGGCGTGCCGGGCTTCTCATCGCGCCGCTGGTGGCCTATGACCGGGCCGGGTTTCGTCCTGGCGAGGGGGCGGGCTATTCCGGTCTGACGATCGCGGGCCAGGAGGATGACGCGGTGCCGCGCGAGGCCCACGACCGGCGCCTCGACCGGATCGTCATGGAAGACGCTGCAATCGGGATTTGCGCGCAAGGCGGCGTGACGGCCGGGAAGGACGTGGCATGAGAATTCTGATGTTCGGCGATGTGGTGGGGCGCAGCGGACGCGACGCCCTGTGCGCCCGCCTGCCCGAACTGCGCGAGCGGTTGAAGGCCGATTTCGTCGTGGTCAACGGCGAGAACGCGGCCGGCGGCTACGGTATTACCGGCAAGATCTGCGCCGATCTCTATGGCGCCGGAGCCGATGTGGTGACGACCGGAAACCATGTCTGGGACCAGCGCGAGACGGTCGGCTATATCGATGGCGACCCACGCCTGCTGCGGCCCGAGAATTTTCCGAAGGGCACGCCGGGGCGTGGCGTCGCGCGATTCGAAACGACCCAAGGACGCAGTGTCCTGGTCGTCCATGTCATGCTGCGCCTGTTCATGGATCCGCTCGACGATCCCTTCGCCTGCGTCGATGCCGCGCTGGCGCGCCACACTCTGGGCGGTTCGGTGGATGCCATCCTGGTCGATACTCATGGCGAGGCGACGAGCGAGAAGCAGGCCTTCGCCTATCATTTCGACGGCCGCGTCAGCGCGGTGGTCGGCACCCACACCCATGTGCCGACGGCCGATTGGCGGGTGTTGCCCCAGGGCACTGGCTATATCTCCGATCTCGGTATGTGCGGCGACTATCAATCCGTCATCGGCATGCGGCACGAAGGCTCGGTCTGGCGCTTCACCCGCAAGCTGCCGAACGAAAGGCTGAAACCGGCCGAGGGCGAGGCCACCCTTTGCGCGGTGCTGATCGAGACGGACGATGCGACCGGCCGGACCAAGCGGATTGAACCGCTGCGTTTGGGCGGTTGTCTGGCCGAACATTGGCCGAGCGGCGCCGGCGACGGGCCGTAGCGGCGGGAACGGGCACGGTGGGCGGGAAATCTTCGGGCGCCGCCCTCGCCTACCGGCTACTACATATGGTAAAGAAGGCGGGGCCAATCACAGTCGATTGGGGTAGTGGGTCCAGATGGCCGGCCATTCACAATTCAAGAACATCATGCACCGCAAGGGTGCGCAGGATGCCAAGCGGGCAAAAGTCTTCTCCAGGCTTGCGCGCGAAATCACCGTGGCGGCCAAGGAAGGGCTGCCTGACCCGGACAAGAATCCGCGTCTGCGCACGGCGATCGCCAATGCCCGCGCGGAAAATATGCCC
>JAQCGR010000089.1 GCA_027619995.1 Pseudomonadota bacterium
TCTCGCTGAGGCTCGCGAAAAAATCGCGCGCCGGCCCCGGCTCGACGACCTGAGTCGGCGCGCCGTGGCTGACGAAGACGGCCGGGGTTGCGGTCATCGACTCAGAGTTCCCGTCCGATCACCCGGTCGATGGAGATGCGGCCGCCGCCCCGGAAGAAGATGAAGATCATCACGACCATCCAGAAGGCAGCATATTCGTAGCCGCCGGCGCCGGCCGAGAAACCGTTGGGCCAATGGAACTGGAAGACCGCCACGCCCAGCAGGATGACAGCGCCCGCGGCCCAGAATCGGGTCAGCAGGCCGAGGGCGATGCACAGCCCGCCCAGCACTTCCTGGGAGCCGGCGACGATGGCGAGGAGATGGGCCGGCTCCAAGCCTATGCTCGAGAAGAATTGCGCCGTGCCGTCGGTGCCGCCGAAAAGCTTGCCCCAGCCATGGGGGATCATGAAGCCGCCCGCGACGACGCGCAGAAGCGGATAGGCGGCCTCGCGGCCGCAGCAATAGAGCCCGCCCAGGGCGGGGATAAATAGTTTTGCTTCGCTTCCGGTCCGGTTCGTATCGGTCATGTCCTGCTTACCCCTGTTCAGGGCCGCGGCGCATGGCGCCGGGCCCAATGTTGCCTGCGCCCGTCAGGGCAGGTCGAAAAAGACGATGCGGCCGTCCTCGATCGCGCGGACCTCGATGCTGTCGGCCTCGGCGATGCGCAAACCGTCGCGCGGGCCCAGTTCCAGCCCGTTGACCTCGTGCCGGCCGCTTTCCGCCACCAGATAGGCCCGCCGGCCGGGTTCCAGCGCGTGCTCGAAGCCGTCGCCCGCGGTCAGGGTGGCGCCGTAGAGGGTGGCGTCCTGATCGATCCAGAGCGCGCCCTCCGGCATCGGCTCGCGCCCGGAGACCAGGGCCACCGGACCGCCGCCCGGCTCGGCCGCCGGGAAGCGCCTGGCCTCCCAGCGCGGTTGCGCGCCGGTGGTGCGGGGGTGGAGCCAGATCTGGAACAGGGTCGTCGGCTCGTATTCCCGATTGAACTCGGAATGCATGATGCCCTGGCCCGCGCTCATCACCTGGATGTCGCCGGCCTCGGTGCGGCCGCGATTGCCCAGATGGTCCTCGTGGCAGACCGCGCCGCTGCGGACATAGGTGATGATCTCCATGTCCCGGTGGCCGTGCATGGGAAAGCCGCCGCCGGCCTCGATCGTGTCGTCGTTCCAGACCCGCAGCGGGCCGAAGCCCATGCGGTCCGGGTCATGGTAGTCGGCGAAACTGAAATGGTAGCGCGCCTGGAGCCAGTCGATATCCATCCGGCCCAGGGTGTCGAAGGGGATGCGCTCTAGGGTCATGGTCGTGGTCTCCCCGCGCCTCACCGACCGTGGGGCGCGTCGAAATCGAGAACGGGGCCAAAGGGCACGATTCGGGTCGGGTTGATACCCGCATGGCTCCAATAGTAATGCGTCTTGATATGGTCGAAATCGACGGTCTCGCGGGTGCCCGGGACCTGATACAGCTCGCGCGTATAGGCCCAGAGATTGGGATAGTCGATCAGCCGGCGCAGGTTGCACTTGAAGTGGCCGTGATAGACCGGATCGAAGCGCACCAGGGTCGTGAACAGCCGCCAATCCGCCTCGGTGATCCGCTCGCCCGCCAGATAGCGTTGCTTGCTGAGCCGCGCCTCCAGCATGTCCAGGGTCTCGAACAGCTTGCCGACGGCGCTGTCATAGGCCGCCTGCGAGGCCGCGAAGCCCGACTTGTAGACGCCGTTGTTGACGTGCTCGTAGACCGGCTCGTTGATCGCGTCGATCTCCGCGCGCAAATCTTCGGGGTAGTAGTCCTCGCCCGTTGCACCGGCAGCGTCGAAAGCATCGTTCAGCATCCGGATGATCTCGGAGGATTCGTTGTTGACGATGGTCTCGCGCCGCTTGTCCCAGAGCACGGGCACGACCGCGCGGCCGGTATAGGCCGGATCGGCCTTGGCATAGACCTCGTAGAGCCGGTCGAAGCCGTTGACCGTGTCCGGGTTGGCGCCGGGCGTGTCTCCCGACGCATCGCCGAAGACCCAGCCTTCCTCGTCCATTTTCGGATCGACGACCGAAACCGTGATCGTGTCCTCGAGGCCCTTGAGCTTGCGCAGGATCAGGACCCGGCAGGCCCAGGGACAGGCGAGGGAGACGTAGAGGTGATAGCGCCCGGCCTCGGCCGGAAAGCCGCCTTCGCCGGATGGCCCAGGCGCACCGTCCGCCGTGATCCAGTTGCGGAAGCTGCTGGACTGCCGGACGAAATGCCCATCCTTTCGGGGAAAGTCGTTCTTGTCGCCGTGCCAGCGACCGTCGATCATGACACCCATCGTTATCTCCACGGGCAGATATTCATGCCGCTATCACAGCCTTCTATCGGCATATGGAGCGTTTCTATTGGATGTTCAATTTGCGATTTGATAGAATTTTTGTTTCCTAAACGTAACTAATAATCACAATAGACCATGGATCATCTCGCCGGCATGGCAGTCTTCGCGAAGGTCGTCGAGGCCCATAGCTTCACCGCTGCTGCCGAGCAGCTAGGGCTTTCGAAATCCGCGGTCAGCAAGCAAATTTCCCGCCTCGAAGACCGGCTCGGCATTCGCCTGCTCAACCGCACGACCCGGCGCCTCAGTCTGACCGAGGCGGGGGCAGCCTATTACGAACGTTGCGCACGCATCGTCGCCGAGGCGGAAGAGGCGGATCTCGTCATTACCCATCTGCAGGCGGAGCCGCGTGGTGTTCTCTTGATCAATGCGCCCATGTCTTTCGGCATCGCCCATGTTGCGCCGGCGATACCGGATTTTCTCGCGCGCTATCCCGATCTGCGGGTCGATATGAGCCTGAACGACCGGGTGGTGGACCTGATCGACGAGGGATTCGACCTGGCGATCCGTATCGGGGCCCTCGCCGATTCCAGCCTGATCGCGCGCCGTCTCGCGGAAAGCCGCATGGTGGCGGTGGCCGCGCCGGATTATCTGCAGCGCCACGGCACGCCGGAGCGGCCCGAGGATCTCGGGCGGCATAATTGCCTGAGTTACAGCTATATACCGCAGGAACGGCAATGGCGGTTCCGAACCGAGGCCGGGCTGCGGCCCGTGACCGTGAAGGGCAGTTTCCGCGCGAACAACGGCGACGCGGTCCGGGCCGCCGCCGTGGCCGGCTTGGGGATCGCCGTCCTGCCGAGCTTCATCGTCGGACCGGATATCCGATCCGGCCTGCTCGTCCCCCTGCTGCAGGATCGGATGCCGCTGACGACGATCATTCATGCGGTCTACCCGCATAGCCGCCATCTGACGGTGAAGGTGCGAGCCTTCGTCGATTTCCTGGCCGAGCGTTTCGGCCCTACCCCGCCCTGGGACGATTTTTAGGGAACGATTTCTAGCCGGTTTCTAGGAACCGCCCCGGCTGGCCACGAAACGGCGAATGGCATTCGACGGCACCGCATAGGCGAGGCGCGGAAGCACGGCGCCCGGCCCGTCCGTCGCCGGCAGGACGAAGCTGGCGACCATGCCGATCAAGCGGCCGTTCATATCCACCACCGGCCCGCCGGAATGGCCGGGCAGGGCATCGAGTTTCAGCTTGATCGCATCGTTGTAGCCGAAGCCGTTGTATTCGAGACGGGTGGGCCGTTTGGCCTGCACGATATAGCCGGGCGAGACGATGCCGGGCTTGTTGTCCGGCGTGCCGATGGCGACGATCATTTCGCCGTCGGTGACCAAGTCGGAATCGGCCAGGATTATGGGTTGCATGCCCGGAAACGGCGCGACGCGCAGCAGGGCAAGCTCCTGGTCGCGCGCGACGGCCAGGATATCCGCCGGCCGCTTCGTGCCGTCGATCGTGATCACCGTCGCCTTGTAGGTTTCGCTCAGCGCGATATGCGCGGCGGTGACGATCAGGCCGGAGGAATCGACGATGGTGCCGCTCGCGCCGTTCACCACGCTGCGTCCCGTGCCGGCCTCCCGGCTGCTCTTGGCCGCGGCCGTCCGGTCTTCGATGATGACCCGGACATAGCCGGGGGCCGCAGCTTCCGCAATGGCCATGGATTCCGGAAATGCCAGGCTCGGTTCGAACTGATCGAACTGGACGAGGGTGATCGGCCCTTGCCGTTCGGGGCCGGCGAGCGTCTCGCTGAGACAGCCGGACGCCGCCAGGGCAATCAGCAGGACATAGAGGTTACGCATCATGGCCCAGGGCCTCCAGCAAGGGGCCGAGGGCGGTTTCATAGCGCCGCCATTTTTCGACCGAGGATTTATAGATCGGCTGGCGCACCTGCCAGAAACTCGCGGTCTGTACCGGGCGCTCGTGGTCGTGAAAGCGCAGCACCGCAGGGTCCCAGTCCAACCCGAGGAACTCGACGATCCGGCGGCTCACCGCATCCTGATCGGCCACCAGTTCTTCATACTGAACTTCCAGCATGGGTTTCGGCAGGACCGCACGCCAATGGGCCATCAGACGCTCGTACTGGCGGTGGTAGAGACCGAGATCGGCGAGGTCGTTGGTGAAGTTCAGGCCGCGCCCGAAATTCTGCGTGAAGCAGGAGACGCAGGTATCGACCGGATCGCGCATGGTGTGGATGATCCGCGCGCCGGGCAGGATGGCCGCGATCAACCCGGCCCGCTGGTAGTTAAGCGGCAGTTTGTCGACGATCCGCGGCATGTCAGGGGCATGGGGGCGCAGGTCGTCCAGATAATAGGCCGCGAGGCGCGTGGCACCCTCGGCGTCGAGATCGGCGGCGCAGGCCGGGAAGGGCGCGTCCGCGTCCAGCAGGTTCCCGATATCGGCGATCAGCCGGTGCATCGTCCATAGCTCGCCCGCGCCATGGGCCTGGGGGTGGGCGCTGATGATCTGTTCGACCAGGGTCGAGCCGGAGCGCGGCATCCCGACGACGAAGACAGGTTGATCGGTCGGATCGCCGAAGCCGGCGCGCGCGGCGAAATAGTCCGGTGTGAAGATATCGATCACGGTCGAGACGAAGGTCTCGAAAGCCTCCGCGTCGAAGGGCTGGCTTTGCCGTTTCAGGGTGTTGCCCTGGATATAGTGGCCGAAGGCCCGGTCGTATTCCTTGGCGCTGTCGTATTGGCGGCCGAGCGCGAAATGCACGGCGATCCGGTCGCGCAGCTGTTTCGTCGAATCGCTGGCGAAGGTCTCCAGCCGGGCGATCTCACCCGCATCGCCGCGCAGCCCGTCGCCATAGGCCAGGCTGAAATGGGCCGCGCCGAGATCGGGGTTCAGCTCCCGTGCCCGCTCCATTCGGATCTGGGCATCGTCGAAACGGCCCTTCTGCTGGAGGCAGACGCCCAGATGGTAATGGGCGCTGGCGAGGTTGGGATCCATCGCGATGGCACGCTCGGCTTGCTCATGGGCGGCGTCGACCTCGCCCTTGGCGAGCAGAGCATAGGCCCGGCCGCTGACCGCCTCGGCCAGCGTTGGGTCGATGCGCAGGGCGTGATCGAATCCGGCCATGGCCTCGTCGTGGCGGTGCAGTTCGACCAGGGCGCTGGCCAGATGCATATGGGTGGAGGCGAGGTCGGGCCGCGCCTCGACGGCGGCAAGATAGGATTTCGCGGCCCCCGTCAGTTCGCCGCGGTGCCAGAGGATATTACCGATCATCTGATGAGCCTCGGCGCAGGCCGGGTCGATGCCGAGGGCGCGCTCGAAACATTCCAGGGCTTCTTCGGGCAGATCCAGCTGCCGGAAGATGCGGCCGATCTGAACCAGGGCTTCCGTCTCGTCCGCGATTGCCGCCGCCCGTCGCAACAGGGGCAGCGCTGACTCCCGGTCGGTTTCTGCACGGACTTCGGCAATATTGGCCATGGCTGCGGCGTAGTTCGGATCGACCTCAACCGCCCGCGCGTAGCGGGCAAGGGCCGCTTCCGTCTCGCCTTTTTCAAGCAATGCATTGCCGAGATTATTGAGAATTTCGGGATGGTCGGGCTCGAGGGCGAGGGCGCGCTCGTATTGATCGATCGCGCGATCGAAATCGCCGGCTTCGTAATGGGCGTCGGCTAGGCCGAAATGGGCGTAACCGTCGCTCGGATCGGCCTTGAGCGCCTGCTGGTAGCTGGCGACCGCCTCCTCTGTCTGGCCGAGCGCGCGATACGCCTCGGCCAGATTGTAATAGGCGAGCGCGCCCGCGAAGCCGGCCGCGATGGCCTGGCGGATCATCGAGACGGCGACATCGCTCTTCCCGTTCTGATGGGCCAGCAGGCCGAGAAAATGCATCGCTTCCGGATGGTTCGGTCGGGCCTGCAGGACGCGCTGGTAGAGGGCTTGGGCCTGGGCCAACTGGCCGGACTTGTGCAGATCGAGGGCGCGCGCCAAGGCGTCCTCGACCGGGTAGGCGTTTTCAGTCTGGCGTGCCACCGGTACCGCTCTCCGAAACTTGTTCATGGTCATCGGCCAGGGATCCCAGGGCGTCGCGCAGGGGGCCCAGATGCCGTTCGTAATTGCGCCAGCGCCCGATCGCGCTGGCATAGAGCGGGGTGCGCACCTGCCATGTGCTCGCGGTCAGGACCGCCCGCTCGGTCTCGTGGAAGCGCAGGCAGCGCGAATCCCATTCCAGGCCGAGGAAATCGACGATCTCGCGCGCCTTGCTGTCGAGATCGGCGACCAGATCCTCGTAACGCAACTCCAACATGGGGATCGGCAGGCAATTGCGCCAGTGCCGCATCAGCCGGTCGTAGAGCCGGTAGTGATGGCCGAGCCCTTCGAGCTCGTTGCTGAAGTCCAACGCGCCGGTGAAGTCCTGCATATAGCAGGACAGGCAGGTGTCCAGCGCGCCCCGCCGGATATGGATGACCCGCGCTCGGGGAAACAGGCGCGCGGCCAGACCGAGGAAGCGGAAATTGGTCGGCATCTTGTCGGTGATCCGCAGCGCGTCGCCAGCGTCCCGCGCGATCGCGGCGAGGTAGCGCTCCGCCGCCGACAGGGCCGCTTCCCCCGTCAGGGTCCTGGCGCCTTCGGGAAAGGGTTGGCCCGCTTGCGACGTCTCGGCGAGGGCGGCGGCGATGCGTCCCAGATCGTCGTGCTCGCCCGCGCCATGGACCCGGGGATGGCTGGCGGCGATCTGCTCGACCAGGGTGGTGCCCGATCGCGGCATGCCGACGATGAAGACGGGCCGCGGGTCGGGCGATCCCGCCGCCTCGCCGCCCGCCGCGAAAAAGGCTTCGTCGAACACGCCTTCGATGCGGGCGAACAGCGCCGCCGTGGCGGCCGCATTGTAGGCGCGGCGCGCGGCGGCAAGGGCGTTGCCCTCGCGGTAGCGCGCGAAGGCCTCGTCGAAGCGGCCGGCCCTGTCGAGGGTCTCGCCCAGGGCGAAGGCGGCGGTCCTGCGATCCTCGGCGTGAAGCCCCGGCTTCGCGAGCGCGGCTTCGAGCGCGGCGATCGAGGCGTCCGGTGCTTCGGGGCTGATCCGGGCAAACATGGAGAGGGCCTGAAGATCGCCAGGATCGCGTTCGATCTCGCGGACCAGCAGGGTGCGGGCGCCGTCCCGATCGCCCATCGCCTGGCGGCAGGCGGCGCGCGCCAGATCGGCCTTGACCGGCTCTGGCGTTGTGGCCTCGTAGCGGTCGATGGCGGCCAGGGCCTCGTCGATCCGGCCGGCGTCCCGAAGAGCATTCGCCCGGTTGAGATGGGCCTCCGAGAAACCCGGATCGAGGGCCAGGGCACGTTCGAAGCCGGCCAGCGCGCCGTCCGTGTCGCCCTGGTCGAGCAGGGCGGTGGCCAGGTTGTTATGGATCTCCGGATCGTCGGGCATCAGCGCGAGGGCCCGGCGGTAGTGGTGGACCGCAGCCCGCAGCTCGCCCAGATCGTAGAGAGAATCCGCCAAGCCGAGTTCGGCGCCGGCATCCTCCGGATCGGCGGCCAGGGTGGCGCGGTAGCAGCGTGCCGCCTCCGCCGAGCGACCGAGCGCGCGATAGGCTTCGCCGAGATTGTAGTGACGCAGCGGGTCGGAGCCCCCCGCTTGGATGGCGCGCTCGATCAGGCCGATGGCGGCTTCGGGGTCGCCGGCCTGATGGGTAAGCAGGCCGAGATAGTGCAAGGTGTCGCCGTGGTGGGGCTGCTCTGCGAGCACCTCACGATACAGGCGCTCGGCCTCGTCCAGGCGGCCGTTCTTGTGCAGCGCCAGGGCCCGGGCGAAAGCGGCCTCGGGCGCGCCGTCCCGGCCCGTCGTTCCGGCGGTGCCCGGCGGTGCCACCGTTCAGGGTGCCAGGGGGCCGAGCGCTTCGCGCAGCGGGCCGAGGCCGGCTTCGTAGTGGCGCCACCGGCCGACCGATCTCGAATAGAGCGGCTGGCGGACCTGGAGGTTGCTGGAGGTCAGCACCGTGCGCCGGGTTTCATGAAAGCGCAGGCAGTGTTCGTCCCAGTCGAGGCCGGTGAAATCGACGATCTCGCGCGCCTTGCCTTCGAAATTCTCGACCATGTCTTCGTAGCGGACCTCGATCATGGGCAGGGGGAGGGTGGCACGCCAATGGGCCATGAGCCGGTCGTAGAGACGGTAGTAGTGGCCGAGTGCCTGGAGGTCATAGGCGAAGGCCATGCGGCCCGCGAATCCCAGCAGGTAACAGGAGATGCAGACATCCATCGGGTCGCGCTGGCAGTGAATCACCCGCGCCTTCGGGAAGAGCATCGAAATCAAGCCGAGTTGGCGGAAGTTCAACGGCATCTTGTCGGTGATGCGCAGGGCGTCGCCCGCCTTCTCGCCGACCGCGTCCAGATATTGCTGCGCCGCCTGGATCGTCATGTCGGGCGTGAAATCCGCAACGCAATCGGGGTAGCCGACATAGGATTTCGTGATCGCTTGCAGGTTCGACGCGAGCCGGCCGATCTCCTCGCGCTCGCCGGCGCCGTGCGCGGCCGGATGGCTGGCCAGCATCTGCTCGACCAGGGTCGTGCCCGAGCGGGGCATGCCCACGATGAAAATCGGCGTTTCCGATTCGATCCCCATATTCTCCGGGCGGGCGTCGAAGAAATTGCGGTCGAACACCGACATGATGCGCTCGACCCACTGCTCTTCGATCGCCGGGTCGTAGGGCAGCGCCTCCCGGGCCAAGGCATTGGCATCCTCGGCCCACCGGAAGGCGGCGTCCCAGTCGTTCTGCTTGTCGTGATACTGCGCCAGGGCAAAGGCGGCGCGTTGCTTGTCGCCGCGGGCCATATCCGGCCGGCTCGCCGCCGCTTCGAGGCGCGCTGAGAAATCCGCTCTGGCCGTGCCGCCCAAATTCACGAGGCGGCTAAGTGCGACGATGTTGTCCGGTTCGAACTCCAACGCCCGTTCGACCAGCTCCATGGCCTTGGTCATATCGCCGAGCGCGATATGGCAACTCGCCTGCGAGAGGAGGCCGCCGGCTTTCTGATCGCTTCTCTCGACATAGGTCACGTAACAGTCGAGCGCTTCGCCGACCCGATCGGCGTGATAGAGGAGGTTCCCCAGGTTGTTGTAGATTTCCGCCATGTCAGGGTCCAAATCGGCGGCCCGACGATAGGATTTCTCCGCCCCCGGCAGGTCGCCATGCTCCTTTTGCAGGCCGGCGTGCAGGAACACGGCCTTGGCGCTCTGGGGATCGAGTTCGAGTGCGCGCTCGCAGATATCCGTGGCTTCCGCAAGCCGCCCGGCCTTGTGGAGAGCATTGGCGTAGTCGGTCAGCAGGGTCGAATCCGCGTCGCCCTGCTCCGCGATCCGTTGAAAATGCGCGATCGATTCTTCGTAGCGTCCGGCTTCGGCGAGCGCACGGGCCATGTTCGCGACAGGTTCAAGGTAGCCGGGACGCGCCGCCGCAGCCTTGCGGTAGTGGCTCAGCGCCGCTTCGATCTCGCCGAACTGTAGTAGGAGGAGATTGGCGAGATTGTTATGCGCTTCGGCATAGTCGGGAGCGCGCTTGATCGCGCGTTCGAGCGCGCGCCGGGCCTCCTTCGGCCGGTCGAGATCCACCAGGGCGGCGGCCAGGTTGAGATGTGTGGACGGATTGCGACCGTCCAATGCGATCGCCCGACGGCAGGCACGCAGCGCGTCCTCGAACCGGCCGAGTGCCCGGTAGCAAAGCGACAGGTTGTCGTGATAGGCGGCGTTGAGGTTGTCGATCGCGATCGCGGCCTCGATTTTGGCCGCGCCTTCCTCCAGCCTGTTGGTCTGGTAGGCCAGGACGCCAGAGAGATGAAGGGCATCCGGATTGTCGGGCACCTGTTCGAGCACCTGCCTGTAAAGCGCCTCTGCGTTCAGCAGATTCCCCGATTGATGGAGGCGGATTGCGTTGGCCATCACGCCTTGCAGACCGACCGGCAGGACATGCGCGCGCTGGCGTCGCTGGGATCTTGCGGTAGAGGTCAAGGCGCCGGGCTCCTGTTCAATGCGGCTCAATGCGGGGCGGCTCAATGCGGGCCGCCTCAATGAGGAATGGCGCAATATGGCGTCTCTCCGCTCCGCCGTCGAGATTCGAGGTCAAGAGAGCCATTCGCGCCAGCATTGCCGGAGCCATGGCGCGCAATTGGCTCGATGCGAGCGGACCTGTCGAGAGTCGCAATGGTGTCAGAAAGGACACGCTTCCGGGATGTGGATTGGGGCTGGTGTGGCCGCCGCGAATCCATTATTTTCCGTGGCCTGCGAGAGGCAGGCGCGGTGTGGCGAGGCGTTTTGTTGCATTAACGTCACACGCGCTGGAATTCCGGCACCGAAAGGGGGAATTCACTTGCCCTCAAACGGTCCTTCCCCCAGAAAAGCCACAGCCAGATGTGCAAAAGCGCATCCGGTACGGGCATCGACCCGATCGATATCTAAAGATAAACGAACCTTAGTGTTTGGAGAGGAGGTTCCATTGGCGAACGAATTGAATCTGAAGTCCGTGTTGTTGGGTTCGGGAGCGGCTGTTGCGCTTCTCGCGTCCCCGGCTGTCGCGGGCGAGGTCGACGACCTGA
>JAQCGR010000090.1 GCA_027619995.1 Pseudomonadota bacterium
GCCAGCCGAATGTGCCAACTACTTCGCCGCCGCCGGCTATGAACCCGAGTGATCGAAAAATGCTCTAGCTCTGGTTACGCGGGACGATACGCGCGACGCCGATCGTGAGCGCCACGATGGCGGCGAGGGCGGCTTCGAGGGCGATCGCATGCTTGAAGCGCGCTTCGGGCAGCATGAACAGGTCGACGGCGATCGCGTTCCAGCCCCAGAGCAGAGCGATGGCGCCAAGCAGGAAAAGGGCGGCGGAGATGGCGATGCGCCGGCCATGGGCACGGCGCGCATGGGGGCGGTCATTCTGTGTCATCGGTCTCTTCTTCCTTTCGAATGGTACGGATTTCCCGGTGCAGCTTGGCCAGAACGGCGCTGCTGCAAACCAGTTCCTCTGTTTCGAAGCCGAGGGCGAGGCGGCGCAGAATCGCGGCCTCCCGCCGCCGCATCTCGGCATGGTCTTCGCGCCCGGTCGGGGTCGGCACGACGAAGGGGGAGCGCTTATGGGCTGGGTTGTCGGCGAAGGCGATCAGGTCCTTTGCCGCCAGAGCGGCGGCCACGGTCTGGATGTGCTGGCGCGAGACGGTTTTCGCCCGTGCGATCTGCGGCACGGTCTCCGGCTCGCCCTCCGTCGCCCTTTCGAGGACCGCACGCATTGCCGCGGTGATGCCCAGATCGGCATGCAGCGCGTCGCCCAAGGCGCGCAACTCCTGAAATGTCGCGCGCAGGGAACGCGTCAGGTTTTCGATTTGTGCGGCTTTGCTCGATCCGCGCTGGGTCATATCCACGCTCTTATAATGGCAAGTATATTGTCAATATAAGAATGACAATATCATTGTCAATAAGGCAATGGGTGGACCGTCCTCAATGACGTGGCTTCAGGCCCAGAGAAGATTTCGGAAGCGCGTTTCGTGGTCGCGGCGGGTTGCGTCGTAAAGCCCGGTTTCCCAGTCGATATAGGCTTGCATATTCGTGTTCACGTCGCCCGGCCGCTCGTCGCTGAGGAACCAGCGGTCCTCGACCGGCGATAAAGCATTCTCCATGCCTCGAGCCAGGGTGAGGCCGCGCGCGGCCCAGGCTGCGGTTCCGCCTTCCAGGACGAGCAGGCGGCGATCTACGCGCCCGTTCAGGTCCGCTGCGGCAAGAGTGGCGAGCGCGCCGTCCTCGCTGGTCAGGACCAGAGGCTCCGACCCGGCCGAAAGGCCGGTGAGGTCGCCCGGCAGATAGGCGCGGATTGCCCAATGGGCGCCCGGGATATGGCCCCCCGCGAAGCGGTCCGACCGGGCGAGGTCCAGAACCTCGGCCGCGCCGGTGGCGAGCAGTGATTCCAGCGCCTCGGGCGCGATCGTCTCGACCTTGCCGCGCGCCGCGTCGAGGCCCAGCACCGCGCGCGGCTCCGGGCCCTTTTCCGAAGCAACCCCATCCAACCCATCGGTGAGCACGGCAAGCTCGCCCCAGCCCATTTGGGCCAGCCAGACGGCGGTGATCGAGGCGCGCACCCTGTCGTCGTCGCACAGCACGATGCGTGCGCCCAGGGTCGCGAAAAAGGAATCCGGGCTCATCACGATATTGCCTTCCGGGGCGCTGCGCGCGCCGGGGCGATGGCCGGCCTCGTATTCCTCGGCCGTGCGCACATCGAACAGATAGGTGGTCCGCCCGGTTGCGTCCTGCCACTCACCGAGCGCCTCGCTGTCGATCAGGGGAATACCCGATGCCGCGCACAGACTGGTGGCCCGGTCCTGGGCCCGCGCCAGGGCCGCCGGCGACGGCGCTGCGGCCATCCGGTCCGCGCCCTCCTCGGGCGCCATGCCGGCGATACGCCAGGCCCGCACCCCGTCGCGCAGGAAATGCACCGGGTTCGGCACGCCCGCCGCCTTGAGGGTCAGGGCGCCCAGGATGCCTCGCGTGCGTGTCGCGCAATGGACCGCGATCTTGGTTTCGGGCGAGGGTGCGAGATCGGCGAAGGCACGCAGCAGTTCCGGCCCGGCGGCGTCGATGCTGCCGGGGATGGTGGCGCGGCCGTATTCGGCGCGCGGGCGTGCATCGACCACGATCCAATCCTCGCCCGCCGCGCGCGCCGCCGCCAGTTCGCGTGGCCCGATCTCGGCCGGCTTGCCATGGCGCCGGGCGAAGGCGGCGAAGGATTTGGCAACCACCTCGTATTCGGGATGCAGATCGTGCCCCGCAGCGCCCCAGGCCGGGACCCCGCCGTCGAGCAGGGCAAGGTCGGTATAGCCGTGGCGGGCAAGCCGCGTCGCGGCGGTGGCTGCCGGACCCTCCGCCTCGCCGTCATCCGTCAGCACGATCCGGGTAGACCGGCGCGGTATCAGGGCGGGAATCATGAGTTCGAGTCGGCTGAGCGGCACGGAGATCGCCAGGAAAGGATGGCCGTTGTGGTATCGGCCGATCTCCCGGACATCCAGGAAGGCGATCTCGCCGCCGTCGCCGAGCGCGGCCTCGAGGGCCTGCGCCGTGATTCGTCTCGCCATGCATTCCTCCCGCTGCCGGTCCGTCAGAGCCTATTGCGTGCTGGCGGTCCGGCGCCAGACGCGATTTTCGATCATATGCGTCGCGCGACCAAGCTGTCCGAATCCGCGCGATACTGGCGCAGGGCGTCTTGGGGGCGGAATTGGAATCCAACGGCGGCACAGCGACATTCTGGACTAGGTTGGGCGAGGCGCTGGCGCCGAACGCAAGGAGTCCTCGCGCCCGCACCCTCCGCAGCCTGCAGGTTGTCGTCGTGGTTTTGGCGATCGCCGCCCTGATGCTCGGCACCCTTCCCGATATCGCGCGAGGCAACGATCTCGCACTGACGGTCCTCGCTCTGGTCCTCTCGCTTCTGTTCGGTCTGGAATATGCGGCGCGTCTGGCCGTGGCGAGCCGAGCGGCGACCGCCGACGATGTCGCGCATCCGATCCGACGATGTCTTGCCTGGATGGTCAGCCCGCTGGCCCTGATCGATCTGCTTGCCGCCATCGCCGTGCCTGCGGCGCTTGCTTTCGGCCTGCCGCGGCCCGTCTGCTCGGCGTCGTCTGGATTCTCAAGGCGGTCCGGCATAACCCCGCCTTTGCGCTGATCGGCCGGGTCTTGCGCAACGAGGGCGGCGGGCGGCCACCATCGCCGCCGTCGCGCGCCTTTTGCGGGCGGTCGAATTCGCCGCGCGTCGAACGGTGGTTCGCCGGGGTCAGGACGGCGACTGCATGTATTTCATCGTGGAAGGCGAGGTTATGGTCGAACTGGCGGCGGGGGCCGCGCTGCTTCGTCTCGCCGCCGGGGCCTTCTTCGGCGAAATGGCCCTGATCACGGGCGAGGCGCGCAACGCAACCGTTTCGACCCTGCGCCGCACGGTTCTCCTGCGCCTGGATGTGGCCGATTTCCACGATCTGGCGGGCAGTCACCCGGATCTTCTGGCGGTGATCAAGCGCGGGGCGGCCGAACGTGCCGTCCCGCCCGCGGACTAGGGTCCGCTCCGCTCCGCCGCCGGCAGCATCAGGCTGAGGCCGACGCAGAGCGCGGCCGCCCCCGTGGCGCAGGCGACGGCCAGGCTGTAATCGCCCTGCGCGTCGTAGAGCCGCCCGCCTGCCCAGGCGGCGAGGGGCGAGGCGGTGCCGGTCGCGGTGAACAGGCGGCCATAGACCTTCGCCGCATTCTCGATCCCGAAGATCCGCGCCACCGTCGAGGGATAACCCGCCGTCAACATGCCGTAGGCCAGCCCGACCGTGCCGACCATCGCGATCGCAACCCAGGCTTCGGGCCAGAGACGAAAGGCGCCCAGGGCCAAGGCGGCGAGCGCGGCACCCGCCGCGAGCACCAGGCGCACGGGCGCGACATCGGAAAGCCAGCCGCCGAGCAACCGGCCGGTGATGTTCGAGCCGCCCGCGATCATCATGGCCAAAGTGCCGGCCGTCAGCGCACCGCCAACACTGACCACCATGGTCGCGCCGTGGGAGACGGTCAGCATGCAGGCCAGATTGCCGAAGAAGTATCCGCCCCAGAGCAGGGGGAAGACGCCGCGCCTGGCGCGCACCGGGCCCGATTGCCCGCTCGCAGTCGCTCGGGGCCGGGCCGAGATTCCGGCGTGGCGCAGCAGCAGTCCGCTCGCGATGCCGCCCAGCACGAGGGCCAGGGCGATCAGGCCATAGACCGTGCGGACCGGCAGGGCCTCCAGCGCCAAGGTGAGCAGGGGAGCGGCGATCACCGGGCTGCCGCCGAAGGCCGCGACCGACAGGCCGGAGGCGAGGCCCAGCCGTTCGGGCCAGGCGCGCCCGGCGACCTGCATCGACAGGCCGTAGCCGATCCCGGTGGTGACGCCGAAGATCGCGCCCGAGCCGAGCCAGACGAAATGGATGCTCGGCCCGACCGCCGACAGGGCAATGCCCATACCCGCTGCGATGCCCGCGACAGCCGATAGGCTCGCGGTCGGAAACCGCCCCAGCAGCCGTGCGACCGACAGCATGCCGATCGCGAAACTGACCGATGAGATCGAGAAGACCGCGCTGGCCGAGGCCCGGTCCACCGCGAAAGCGGCCTCGGTCGGCGCCAGCAGCACGCTCCAGGAAAAGACGATGCCGCCCAGCATATTGGTCACGATCGCCGCCGCGAGCGCGGGCACGCGGCGCCTGGGCGGGGAGGAAGCCTTGTGTGGGCCGGCGTCTGCGGTCATGTAGCTGTCGGTTCGTCGTTTCGGCTCGGCATGGCGCCCCCACACAAAGCGGCCCGCCGTTCAAAGCGGGCCGCTCTACCGGTCTACGGTTCGCCGAGCGCTTCTCGCCGCCCGGCGGTCGAATTATTCGATGCCGAGCATCGTCTTGGCCTGAGCCAGGGTCGAGACGGAATCGTCGTGCTTGCCGGCCTTGTGCTGGGCCTCGCCTTCGTCGCGCAGGGCCGCGACCTTGGCCTTCTCCTCGGCGCTCAGGCTGGTATTGGCTTCCAGCGCGGCGTCGATCTTGCTGATATCGGTCGGACATTGGGACGCCAGCGCCGGCGAAGCCAGCATGACGGCGACAACGGCGGCGCCCAGGATACGTGCGAACATATCGAACTCCTTTTTCCGGCAGGCCGCCGAAGCGGAAGCCTGCGATTGAAACCCCGCCTTTTCGGGACGCAGGGTCCCGAATCCCCGCGAGTAGAATAGCATGTCGAACCGGATCGAGTCCGGCTCCATGGTGGCGCGATCCGTCCGAACATGGTTCTTTCGCTCTCCGCGCAAGGCGGCTGCCGATTATTCCGGAGCCGACCGATCGCGGAGAAACAATCGGCGTTCTCCTGACTATGAGAAGCGATATGGCGCCCATTTTCGCCGTTCTCCTGCTGTTTTTCGGCACGGCGGCTCAAGCTCAGGCGCCGCCCACGGCATCCGATATCGCCGGCTACGAGGGCTTGCATCGCGCGGCGCATGAAGACGACGTCGCCGCCATCCGCCGACTCGCCGAAGCGGGCGCGGATCTCGATGCCCGCGATGCCTCGAAACGCACCCCGGCCCATGTCGCAGCCTTCGCATCGAACGACGCCGCCCTGCGGGCGCTGGCGGAGGCCGGGGCGGATATGAACGCCTTGGATGGCGGCGTCTATGATGTGGTGACTATCGCGGCCGTGGCGAACGATCCCGAATTGGTTTCGCTGGCGCTGGAGCTCGGCAATCGGCCAGATAATGTCACCAGTGTCTATGACGGAACGGCTTTGATCGCCGCGGCCCATCTGGGCCATCACGAGGTCGTCCGACGTCTCATCGCGGGCGGCGCGCCGCTCGACCATGTCAACAATCTGGGATGGACGGCTCTGATGGAGGCGGTGGTACTTGGCGATGGCGGTCCCGATCATACCGCCACGGTGCGGGCGCTGGTCGTGGCGGGCGCCGATACAAGCATTCCCGATTATGAAGGCGCCACGCCGCTCCGGCATGCGGAGGCGCGAGGGTATCCCGAGATCGTGGACATCATTCGTTCGGGCGGGTGAAGGCGGAGCGTCGAGAGCCCGGCCGGCACCGAAGGCGATAGGATCCGCTTCCGGCGGGACCAGTCGGCAACGGCAATTGTTTTGTCGTGGCGGATCGGGCTCCATGCGTCCCTCGATCGCCGGGGTGCCAGGAGGGCCGCGCCAATTTTTTCCAACCAAGCCGGGCCGACGTTCGCGCGCACCGTCCTGCTGACCGTCGTCGCCATGCTGGCTTTCGCGGCGAATTCGCTGTTCGGGCGTTTCGCCATGGGCGAGGGATTGATCGATCCGGCATCCTACGCAGCCGTCCGGACGATCTCCGGCGCAATCGCTCTCTGCCTGATCGCCTGGCCCCATTGGCGGGCACGCGGGCGCAATCCCGCCGATTGGCGCATCGCCCTCATGCTCTTCATCTATATGATCTTCTTCGCCCTCGCCTATCTCACGATGTCGGCGGGGACGGGGGCCCTGATCCTGTTCGGGGCGGTTCAGCTCACCATGTTCGGTGCCGCTCTGCGCGCGGGTGAGCGGTTCACGGCATTGTCCTGGGTCGGGCTTGCCGCCGCGGTCGGCGGTCTGGTCTATCTCGTCTCGCCCGGCCTCGCCGCGCCGGATCCGCTGGGCGCCGCGCTTATGGCGGTCTCGGGGATTGCCTGGGGTTTCTATTCCCTGCTGGGGAAGAAGGCCGCCGATCCCCTCGACGCCACGGCCAATGCCTTCATCTTCTCCGTGCCCCTGGTGATCGTGGTCGGCCTGTTCTTCATCGGCGATCTGCGCGCCACGACCAATGGGCTGCTGCTCGCGATCGCCTCGGGCGCCGTCACGTCGGCCTGCGGCTACGTGATTTGGTATGCCGCCCTGGCCGGGCTGACCGCGGGCCGCGCCGCCACGGTCCAGCTTTCGGTTCCCGCGATTGCCGCCGTCGGCGGTGTGCTCCTGCTCTCGGAAGAGGTCACGCTACGCCTCGTCCTCGCCTCGGTCGCCACCCTGGGCGGCGTGGCCGTGGTGCTGGCCCAGCGCAGGGCAAAGCCGCGCCGAATCTAGACGTCGATATCCTCGACGAAGCGGGCGTTTTCCTGGATATAGGCGAAGCGCAGTTCGGCCTTCTTGCCCATCAGGGTCTCGACCAGCAGGGCCGTCTCGGCCGCCTCGCCCTTCTGTTCCGGGTCGCTCTCGTCCGGGATGCGGACCTGGAGGAGGACGCGGCTCTTCGGGCTCATCGTGGTCTCGCGCAATTGGACGGGCGGCATCTCGCCCAGGCCCTTGAAGCGGCTGACCTCGACCTTGCCGTTGCCGGCGAAGCGGGTGCCCATCAGTTCGATCCGGTGGGCGTCGTCGCGGGCATAGGCGCTGTCCTTGCCCCGGACCAGACGGTAGAGCGGCGGCAGGGCGAGATAGAGGTGGCCGTCGCGGATCAGCTGAGTCATCTCGCGGTAGAAGAAGGTCATCAGCAGGGCGGCGATATGGGCGCCGTCGACATCGGCGTCGGTCATGATGATGACCCGCTCGTAGCGCAGATCCTCGCCCTTGTAGGCATCGCCCCAGCCGCAGCCCAGGGCCTGCACCAGGTCCTGCAATTCCTGGTTGGCGCGCAGCTTGTCGGCGGTCGCCGTGGCGACATTCAGCACCTTGCCGCGCAGGGGAAGGATGGCCTGGGTCGCCCGGTCGCGGGCCTGCTTGGCCGAGCCGCCGGCCGAATCGCCCTCGACCAGGAAGATTTCCGTGCCCTCGGGCGTGGTGCGCGAGCAATCGGCCAGCTTGCCGGGCAGGCGCAGCTTGCGCGTGGCGCTCTTGCGCTTGAGTTCGCGGTCCTGGCGCCGCTTCAGGCGCTCGTCGGTGCGCTCCAGGATATTTTCCAGCAGCGCGCTGGCGGCCTGCGGGTCGCTCGACAGCCAGTGTTCGAAATGGTCCTTGACCGCATTCTCGACCGCGCGCGCCGCCTCGGGCATGCCCAGGCGTTCCTTGGTCTGGCCCTGGAACTGCGGGTCCTGGATGAACAGCGAAAGCAGGGCGCAGGCGCCGTCGACGACATCCTCGGACGAGATCTGCTGGGCGCGCTTGTTGTTGACCATCTCGCCATAGCCGCGCAGCCCGCGCACCAGGGCCTGGCGGAAGCCCTGCTCATGGCTGCCGCCCTGGGGAGTCGGCACGGTGTTGGTGTAGGAATTGACGAAACCGTCCTCGTCCTCGGGCCAGTTCACCGCCCATTCGACCTTGCCCGTGGCGCCGCCCGGCAGGGGGCTGGTGCCGGAAAAGGGCTTGGGCGTCACGGTCGGCCGGCCACCGAGCGAGGCGTCGAGATAGTCGCCCAGCCCACCGGGGAAATGGAGAACCGCGTCGCTCGGCGTGTCCTTGTCGGTGATCAGGGCCGGATCGCAGGACCAGCGGATTTCGACGCCCTTGAACAGATAGGCCTTGGAGCGGGCCATGCGGTAGAGCTTCTCGGGCTTGAAGCGCGCCTTCTCGCCGAAGATCTCCGGATCGGCGTGGAAGCTTACCGTGGTGCCGCGCCGGTTCTGCACCGCGCCGCAATCCTGCAGCTTGGTCTTGGGCTTGCCCCGGCTATAGGCCTGACGCCAGAGCTTGCGGTCGCGCGCGACCTCGACCCCGAAGATATCCGACAGGGCGTTGACGACAGAGAGGCCGACCCCGTGCAGCCCGCCCGAGGTGCTGTAGACCTTGTCCGAGAATTTGCCGCCCGAATGCAGGGTGGTGCAGATTACCTCCAGCGCCGACTTGTCCTTGAACTTGGGATGGGGATCGACCGGGATACCCCGGCCATTGTCCTGCACCGTGACCGTGCCGTCGGCATCGAGGCTCATCTCGATCCGGCTGGCCTGGCCCGCGACGACTTCGTCCATGGAATTGTCGAGCACCTCGGCGACCAGATGGTGCAGCGCCCGTTCGTCCCGCCGACATACATGCCCGGGCGCCGACGGACCGGCTCCAGCCCCTCCAGGACCTCGATATCCTTGGCGGAATAGCTGGACTTTCCGCCATCGGGGCTCTCGAACAGGTCCTGGGTTGCGGTCGCCATGATACGCAAATCTCTATAAAGTCGGATCGGTCGGGGTACGCTTCGGCCCCGCAAGGGATAGGCATATAGGGTATTTTGTGGCGCAAGAAAACACAAGATATGGTTGAACCTGAAGGAGATGGCCCAAGTGGCTGAGGAAAGGGACAAAACCGGCGGCAAGCCCCGCGGGGCACTCGCCATCCGCACCGTCGCCATGCCGGCCGATGCCAATGCCAATGGCGATATCTTCGGCGGCTGGGTGCTGGGCCAGATGGATATTGCCGGGGGCATCGTGGCCAGCGAGCGCTGCCGCGGCCGTTGCGCCACCGTGGCGGTGGACGCCATGACCTTCCATCTGCCGGTCTATGTCGGCGATGTCCTCGCCGCCTATGCCGAGGTGGTGAAGGTGGGGCGCAGTTCCATGACCATCCGCGTCGAGGCCTGGGCGAAACGGCGCATGAGCGGCGAGCAGGTCAAGGTGACCGAGGGCACCTTCACTTATGTCGCGATCGACGAGAACCGCCATCCGCGCCCGGTCGATTCGGACCGGGTGGAGGTTTGAGAGACGCGGCGCGCGCGGCCTAGCGAGTCAAGGACCCGAGCAGGCCCCGCACCAGGGATCGGCCCAATTGGGAGCCGATGCTGCGCACCACCGATTTGACGCCGGCTTCGAACACGCTTTGGCGTTCCGAACGCCGCGCGCGCGTCCGGGGTTTGGCCGCGGCCTTCGCCCGGCTGGTTTTCGCCTCGGCCTGTTTCTCGCTGGCTTCGGCCGCGCGTTCGGCCCTTTCGGTCAGCATTTCGAAGGCGGATTCGCGGTCCAAGGTCGTTTCGTAAAGGCCGGCGACGGGACTCGTCATTCGGGCCCGCTCGCGCTCCGCGTCCGTCAAGGGCGTAAGACGCGAGGCCGGGGGGCGGATCAGGCAGCGGTCGACGATGCCGGGGATGCCCTTCTCGCCCAGGGTCGAGACCAGAGCCTCGCCGATGCCCAACTCGCCGATCGTGGTGGCGGTGTCGAAAGCCGGATTCGCGCGGAAACTTTCGGCCGCGGCTTTTAGGGCTTTGCGTTCGCGGGGCGTGTAGGCGCGGAGCGCGTGCTGCACCCGGTTGCCGAGCTGGGCGAGCACTTCCTCGGGAATATCCGCGGGCGATTGGGTGATGAAATAGACGCCGACGCCCTTGGACCGGATCAGCCGGACCACCTGGGCGACGATCTGGAGCAGGGCCTTGGGCGCGTTCGCGAAGAGCAGATGCGCCTCGTCGAAAAAGAAGACCAGCTTGGGCTTCTCCGTGTCGCCCACCTCGGGCAGTTCCTCGAACAGTTCCGACAGCAGCCAGAGCAGGAAGGTCGCGTAGAGCTTCGGCGATTGCATGAGCCGATCGGCCGCGAGGAGGTTGATCTGGCCCCGTCCCGAAGAATCGACGCGCATGATATCGGCGAGCTGGAGCGCCGGCTCTCCGAAGAAGGCGTCGCCGCCCTGATTTTCCAGCACCAGCAACCGCCGCTGCACGGCGCCGACCGAGGCCGAGGACACATTGCCATGGGTCGCGCGCAGGGTCGCAGCGTTCTCGGCGACGAAGGTCAGCATGGCCCGCAGGTCCTTGAAGTCGAGCAGGAGGAGGCCCTCCTTGTCGGCCAGATCGAAGGCGATGTTGAGAACGCCTTCCTGGGCCTCCGTACAATCCATGAGGTTGGACAGCAGCAGGGGGCCCATATCCGTGACCGTCGCGCGGATGGGATGGCCTTGCTCGCCGAACAGGTCCCAATGGACGGTCGGGAAGGACTCGGCGCCGAAATCCTCGAAGCCGATGGTATCGGCCCGCTTGATAAGGAAATCCTCGGCATCGCCGCGTTGGCCGAGACCGGAAAGATCGCCCTTGATATCCGCGGCGAAGACCGGGACGCCCATGGCCGAAAAGCC
>JAQCGR010000091.1 GCA_027619995.1 Pseudomonadota bacterium
GGCCGGCCAGGCCCCCGCCGCGCCGCGCCCGCCGGTCGGCGAGGCGCCGAGGCGGTTCGCTTGGTGGTGGCTTCTGCTTCCTCTCCTGCTTTTGCTCCTGGCCCTGCTGCTCTGGTGGTTCTGGCCGGACGACCGCAAGGACCCCGAGATCGTGGTCGATCGGCCGGTCATCGAGGAACCCTTGGAGGACCCGCGCCCCGAAGCGCCCATCGACCGCGCGCTGGATCGGACCATCGTCGATGGCGACGGGGTCGTCGTGGACGGCGACGGCGTGATCGTTCCGGGCGGCGAACTCGACGGCGCGGTCGACGAGAACGGCAATCCCCTGACCGAAGGCGAGGCCGCGGCCGACGGCACTCTCCCCGGCGACAAGGAGACCGGCGCCGAGGACCCGAATGCCGAGGAAGCCGGCACCGAAGCCGAAACCCCGCCCGACGAGGCGGCGGAACCGCCGGCGCCCGAGCCCGGCGCGGAAGAGACCCCGCCCGAGGGCGAGGAGCCGGATGCGGATTCCCCCGATACCCCCGCCGAACCGCCCGCGCCGGAAAGCCCGGCGCCCGGCGAACCGCCGACCATCCCGGACGATGCCCAGGACGGCGTCGCCGGCTTCATGAACGGAAACTGGCGCAGCGACAGCGGGCTGGTCGACCGCCAGACCAAGCAGAAGCTTACCCAGGAGTACAAATTCGACGATGAGGGCAAGGGCGAGACGGTGATCCGCCGGGCCGACGGCGTCACCTGCCGCGCCCCCGCCACGGCCAAAGTCCAGGGCGGCAAGCTGCAGGTCGAGGAATTGGAGAACCTGAAATGCGACGACGGCTCCGCCTTCAGGAAGTCGAACACGGTCTGCACCCGCGATGCCAAAGGCAAGGCCGAATGCATCGGTACGGATGCGGACGGCAACCGCTATAAGGTGGATCTGAACCGGGGCGGCCAGCCGTGAGTCGCACCCGCCTCGCCGGAACCGACCGCATCCACCCGGCCCGCACGGCGTCCTGCCGCATTGACCATGATCGGACCCGATGACTACGCTTGGCGATAACCCACTTTTCGAGAGGCAGTGAGCGACCCATGCCGCTTGCGTCCATTCTCAAGCGCCCGCCGGTGCTGTCGCTTATCCCCTCCAGCGGCGTTCAGATCATCGATCTGGGCTTCGCCGGCGGCCGTGCGGCCGGAATCGAGACCAATTGGGGCTTCTACGACAAGGCCGGCGAGGCCGGGCCGCCCATCCGCGTAGAGACCGAGGATGACAGCGCCGCGACCAGCTACGAAGTCGATCTGAAGAAGCTGGTCGAGACCTTCGGCGGCGCCTGGATGCCCATTCCGATGCTGCGCGAGGAACAGGGCGGCGATTATTTCCACGGCCCGACCAACTGGGCGCGCGTCTATCTCACCCGCCTGGCCGAGCCGGACGAGAACGGCTTCGACCATCGCGTTCTGGTCGCCTTCGACACGGAGATGCTGCCGTTGCGCGAGGGCGAAGCCTATCTCTCCCCCTCCGAGGATGACGCCCAGCGCGGCGCCGCCTTCTCGATCTGCCAGTCGGAAAAGGCGCTCAACTGGTTCGTGCAGGAAAAATGGGTCGCCGATTGGTGCCGCGAAGCCGTGCGCGACATGGTCCAGCGCGAAGAGGCGAAACGCCGCCGCGCCGCCGGGCCGGTGAGCAACGAGCAGGTCTTCGAGCGGCTGGAAGGCCCCAAGGAGGACATCGCCCGCTACAAGGCGCTGGTCTATCTGCTGGCCGATATGGACCTGCTGCCCAAGATCCGGATGATCGACCGCTACACCCAGCCGGCCCCGGCGCCGATCGATGTCGATCTGGTCCTGGATGTCGGCAATTCGCGCACTTGCGGCATGCTGATCGAGACCCATCCGGACGAGGTCGGCAGCGATATCACCCAGGCCGTGAAGGTCCAGCTGCGCGATCTCTCCGATCCGACCCAGGTCTATTCCGATCCCTTCGAGAGCCGGATCGAGTTCAACCGGGCGAGTTTCGGCAAGGACGATATTTCCCTGACCAGCGGCCGCGCCACGGCCTTCGCCTGGCCCACGGTCGCGCGCATCGGGCCCGAAGCGCAGCGCCTCGCGGGGCTGCGCCGCGGCAGCGAGGGCGCGACCGGCATGTCCTCGCCCAAGCGCTATCTTTGGGACGAGGATCCGCGCCGCGACGGCTGGCGCTTCAACAGCCCGGCCGTGCATGGCGAACACGCGCCGGCCGCGACCGGCGTCGCCTTCACCACCTTGGTCAACGACGCGGGCGAGCCGCTGCACAAGATCGCCGATCACGTGCCGCCCCATGACGAGCGGCGCTTCCCGTCCTTCCGCGCGCTCTATGCCCGCAGCAACCTGATGTCCTTCGCCCTCACCGAGGCCTTCCTCCAGACCCTGGTGATGATGAACTCCCCGGCCCACCGGCTGCGCCGGCGCAACGCCGATCTGCCGCGCCGCCTCCGCCGGATCATCATGACCATGCCCACGGCCCTGCCCCTCGCCGAGCGGCAGATCCTGCGCAAGCAGGCCGAGGCCGCGCGCGACCTGGTCTATCTTTGTCTGGGTCTGGCCGAGGTCGTGCCGGGCGAGACGAACGGCGCACCCGTGCTGGAACCCGCGCCGGGCGTCGTCCTGCCGGAGATCATGATCGACTGGGACGAGGCCAGCGCCACCCAGGCGGTCTATCTCTACAGCCAGATCGCCATGGCCTATTCGGGCGATGCCCGCGCCTTCTTCAGCCGCAGCCGCCTGCCGGTGAACCGGAACGATCCCACCCTGGAGGACGACTTCCGCCTCGCCACCCTGGATATCGGCGGCGGCACGACGGATCTCGTCGTCACCTCCTACCGGGTCGAGGGACGGGGCGCCAATGTCACCCTCTTCCCGAAACAGATCTTCCGCGAGGGGATGAGCGTGGCGGGCGACGACATCGCCTTCCAGATCATCCGCGACCATGTCCTGGCACCGATCGTCAAGGCGATGGAGCAGGCCGGGCTGGGCGACCGCGCCGATTATCTGGCCCATCGCCTGTTCGGCGGCGACCGCGGCGACATGGATGTCGAGGAACAGCTCTACCGCCAGCAATTCGCCGTCCATGTCGCGATGCCCGCCGCGCTCCGCCTGATCGCCGCATACGAAGACTGGGACATGCTGTCCGGCGAGACCGAGGGCGAGACGATCCGCCTGGGCGATCTGTTCGGCGAGGAGGACCGTGCGAGCAAGGCCGTGATCGCCCATGTGAACGAGGAGGCGCGCCGCGAGGGCGCGGCCGAATTCGACCTCGCCTCGGTCGAGCTGCCCGTGCGCTTCC
Source organism: Pseudomonadota bacterium (assembly GCA_027619995.1). Taxonomy (GTDB): domain Bacteria; phylum Pseudomonadota; class Alphaproteobacteria; order CADEGL01; family CADEGL01; genus JABIRQ01. The sequence goes on from JAQCGR010000091.1 coordinate 3,302, forward strand.
GCGCCATCGATCTGACGGTGCGCAGCGTCATCCTGGAAATGCTCCAGGCCTTCGCCGAGATCGTCCATCGGGCACGCGCCGATATCCTGATCCTGTCCGGCCGCCCGTCGCGCATGCCCGCCGTCCACGCCATCCTGACCGAGATCATGGCCTTGCCGCCGCATCGGGTGATCCCGCTGCACAGCTTCCGCGTCGGCTCCTGGTATCCCTTCCGCGACTACGCCTCGACCATCTCGGACCCCAAGACGACGGCCGCCGTGGGCGCGATGCTCTGCCTGCTGGGCGAAGGCCGGCTGCGGAACTTCAACTTCCGCTCAGATCACCTGACCGCGCGCTCCACCGCGCGCTTCTTCGGCAAGCTGGATCGCGACGGCCGGCTGCGCGCCGACGATGTCTATTATCGCGGCCTGGATCTGGAGGACGAGGATTACGATCTGCCCGAGGAGCCCTTCGAGTTCCGCGGGCCCATGACCCTCGGCTTCCGCCAGTTCGATGCCGATTGGTGGCCCGGCACGCGGCTCTACAGCCTGGACTATGCCAGCCCCGATATCGCCCAGCGGCTCAACCCCCGAACCCCGCTGCAGGTCACGCTCCGGCGCAACACCAAGGGCGAGAACAAGGATATCGTCGATGCCTTCACCATCGACCGGATCGAGGATGCCGAGGGCCGCGCGGTCGGCGCCAATCAGCTCAGGCTGCGGCTGCAAACCATCGACAATCAGGAAGGCTACTGGCTCGACACCGGTATCCTCCTGAACGAATGAAGGACGGATGATGGCGGATTCCGAAAGAAACGCCGCCCTGAAGGATGCGGTCGAACGCCTGGAAGAGGGCGGGGCCGATGCCCGGCTCTGGATCGACCGGGTGCGGGGCGAGGCCGTGGGCGTCGCCAACGAGGCCGACAGCCTGATCGAGACGACGCGGCGCGCCCGGCTGGCCGCCCGCCGCATCGGCGGCGCCATGCATCGGCGCAACTGCGTCGGCGTCTTCGGGCCGAGTCAGGCCGGCAAGTCCTATCTCGTTTCGGCCCTGGCACGGCGCAAGGACGCGCCGCTGCGAATCGATTTCGGCGGCGATATCCGCGACTTCCTGAAGGAGATCAACCCGGCGGGCGATCGCGAATCGACCGGCCTCGTCTCCCGCTTCACCAAGCACAAGGGCGAGGTGGACGCCGAATTCCCCGTCGAACTGCGCCTGTTGAGCGAGACCGATCTGGTCAAGATCGTCGCCAACAGCTTCCTCTCCGATTTCGACCCGAACAACATGGCAATCGAACTGCCGGACGAGGAAAGAATCCGGGCCGTGATCCGCGCCGCCGAAACCGATGCGCGAAGCGGCGGCGAGGCGCCGCGCCATCTCGACGAGACCGAGCTGTTCGATCTCGGCGAATATTTCCGCCGCCATTTCAAAAGTCGGGTCGGCGCGCTGGACCGGGCGGATTACTGGGATGCCCTGATCCGCACCGCCGGCCGCCTGCCCATCCAAGGCCGCGCCAAGCTCTTCGCCATGCTCTGGGGCGATCTGCAGCCCTTCACCGAGCTTTTCATCTCCCTCGCCGGCGCGCTCGAGAAGATCGGCAATCCGCCCGAGGCCCGCGCCGCGCTGTCGGGCCTGGTCCCGCGCGAGGCGGGCGAGCCGCCGCAGCCCAACACGATCATCGACGTCGCCATCCTCGGCCGTTTGAATTCCGCCGAGGATGCCCAGGACGCCGTGCCGTTGAAGCCCGTCCATCTGGACGGGCCGGGCGAGCCGACCGCCCTGCCGCGCGCCACGCTCTCCGCCCTGATCGCCGAGGTCAAACTGGTGATCGTCGACGCGCCCTGGCCCTTCTTCGAGCATACCGACCTGCTCGACTTTCCGGGCGCCCGCTCGCGCCTGAAGCTGACCGACCTGCCGCCCGTCGCGGAGGATTGCGCCAAGCAGGTCCGGGAGCTCTTCCTGCGCGGCAAGATCGCCTATCTGTTCCAGCGCTTCACCGACGAGCTGGAACTGACCGCCATGCTGCTCTGCATGCCGCCCAGCGTGCAGGAGGTGAAGGATCTCGCCGGGATGGTCCGGTCCTGGATCGAGACCACCCATGGCGGCACCCCGGCGCAGCGCGCGCGGGTCGCCAATGCGCTCTTCTTGGTGCTGACCAAGTTCGATCTGGAATTTCTGGAAAAGGGCGGCGAGACCGCGGAATCCCGGCGCGGCAAATGGGATCGCCGGCTCTACTCCTCCTTCCTGGAACTCTACGGCAAGGACGGCTGGCCGGAGAAATGGGACGACGGTCCCTTCGCCAACACCGTGTTCCTGCGCAATCCGGGCATGAAGCAGGTCCATCTGATGGACTATGCCGATATCGAAACCCTGACCGAGGAAGGCCCGGCAAAACAATCGGCCGGCCTGATCGAACAGTATCGTGAGGCCTTCGCCGGCTCGGCCCTGGTCGCCAAGCATTTCAACGACCCGGCCGGCGTCTGGGATGCCGCGATGCAGCCCAATGACGGCGGCGTCGAATATCTCGTCGGCCGTCTGTCCGCCGTGCTGAACCCGGAATTGAAGCGCCGCCAGAGCGCCGAACGGCTGCTCGAGGCCGTGACCCGGCTCGACCATGCCTTGCGCCGCTTCTATCACGATGGCGGCGAAGCGGCGCGGCGCGAGCGCGACGAGCGACTCCAGGCCGTGCGCAAATCCCTCTACGACGCCGTGCGCGGTCAGGAATTCCGCCCCTTCGCCCATTTCGTCGAGGCGCTGACCCTGCCGACGATCGACGCACGCGGCATCTTCTTCAATGTCGCGGCGATGCGCGAGGACGAGTTGGAGGCCGAAACGGCCGGCGCCGCTGAACCCGCGGCCCAGGACGACCCCTGGGCCGAGGCGGGCGACCCCGCTGACGGCGATGCGGACCCGAACGCCCCCACCCCAGGCGCCAGGCGGCGCGAGCGGCCCGAAATCTTCGCCGACAGGGCCGTCAACGCCTGGACCGGCCGGTTGCGCCGGTTGCAGCAGGACGAGGCGGCGCTGGAAATCCTCGGCCTTGCCGGCGACACGGTCGGCGAGGTCATCGACGAGATCATTGTCGGCGCCGACCGCAACGGCATCCGCGACCGCATCGCCGAGGCGGTGCGCGAGGAAACCCTGGCCGCCGGCGCGCGCTGGGAGGATGCCGCCGAGCGCGCCGTCCGCATCGCGATCTACGAGATCAACGACTATGTCGCCTATCTGGGCTATGGCACATTGGCCGAGAAGGATCGGCCGGGCTTCCCCGAGGCACCGAAGGAAGCGACGCGGGCGATCTTCTCCGGCGATGCCTTGACGGTGAAGGGTATCGAGATCGGTCCGGCGCGCGAGCCGCTGGAACGAAACTTCTTCGTCGATTGGGGTGCCGCCTTCCGCGCCCTCGGCATCGCCAATATCAGCCATGCCGCCGGCCGCGAGATTTCCGACGAGCACAACCGCGAGCTTGGCCGCATCATCGAAACGATCGACGTCCAGGACGCGCTCGAGCCGCCCGGCAGCCACGACCCGGCCGAGTAGGACGAAGAGCCATGCCCGTCATCGTCGAGCAGACTCCTGACATGGCCGCCGGCACCGCGCGGCTGAAACTCCCGAATGCCGGCAATCTGGATCCCGCGACCCTGGAAACCGGCATCTCGGCGCAGATCGACGGCGTCGAAAAGCATCTCGACCCGAGCCGGCAGGGCGCCGCCGCCTGGGCCGCTGGGGAACGCTGGTTCCGCGCCGACGGGGTGACCCGCGAGGGCGCGGCCATCGCCCTCGATCTCGGCCCTTCCGCCACCTGGCATCTACGACCCTATCAGCCCTACCGGATCATCTTCCGCGACGCGGCCGGCCATCGTCTCGAAGACAGGATGAGCTGGATCGCCCTCCGCCTGCCCTCCAATCCGCCGCCGCCCGCGCCGGAACACCCGGCGATGGCGCCCGAACCCGAAAGCGCGCCCGAGGAAGATCCGCTGGCGGCCGTCGCCGAGCTGGAAGAGATCGCACCGGAATACCCCGTTCCGCCGCCTCTGGAAGAGAAGAAAAGCCGGACGCTCCTGTTCGTGCTGCTGGCCCTGGGCCTGCTGCTCGCCCTGGCGATCCTCTTCTGGCTGTTTCGCGACGACATTCTGGGCACGGACGAGGCCGAATCGCCTGCCATCGAGGAATCGGTCACGCCCCCAGACAGCACGACTGACGGCACCGTGCCCCAGACCCCGCTGGCCGCGGACCAACGCATCCCCCTTACCCTGGAGGCCGCGCGCACCTATTTGACGGAGCAGAAGCCAGAAGCCGCCGCCGCCGAGGAAGAGGCGCGGCGCTTCACCGAGGCCGGCCAGGATCAGGCGGCCTTCCTGCTGCGGAAATACGCCGCCCAGAAAGGCTCGGCCGAAGCCGCATACGGCATGGCGCAATATTACGACCCGGCGACCCATTCGGCCGAGGCCAGCGTCGTTCCCGCGCCCGACGCCGAACAGGCGGCGGTCTGGTACGAGGCCGCGGCCAAGGGCGGCAAGGCCGAGGCCATGCTCCGGCTCGGCGAGATGCTGAAATCCAGCGCGTTGGACCGGCCCGACGGCCCGGAACAGAGCGTCTTCTGGCTGCGCAAGGCGGCCGAGGCGGGCAACGAAAAGGCCAAGGAATTGCTGCAATGATCGCCCGTCTCGTCCTGTCGCTCCTTGTGCTGGCCATGCTCTCGGCCTCGCCGGCCCTGGCCCAGGATCGCAAGCCGCTGCTGATCCTCGGCAAGACCGCGCTTTATCAGAAAGTGCTGACCCGGCCGGGCGCGGAGATCGCGACCAAGCGGGGTGCGAAGGGCGACAAGGCGCTGGCCCCCTTCACGGTCCTATATGTCTATGCGCGCGATCCGGCGTCTGGCAGCGGCGAGACCATGCTCGAGGTCGGCACCGACGCGAAGGGAAGCGTCGCCGGCTTCCTGCCGGAAACGGCGGTGGTGCCCTGGGATCATTCGCTGGTGCTGGCCTTCACCGATCGCGGCAATCGCGGCCGGGTGCTGTTCTTCGACGAGGAGCCGGCGCTGGAACAATGGCTCGACGATCCGGACCTGGCCGCCCGGGCCGATGCGGCGCGGGCCGAGGCCGATGCCAAGACCCTGCCCCAGGACAGCCCGGTCATCTCCATCGAGCCCGAGGCCTTCGTCGATTTCGCTAACGAGTTCTATATGTTGCCGGTCTTGGAGGCGAAGCCGAAGCGCCTGCCCAACCGGCAGCGCGCCATGGCGGTCCGCGTGGCGAGCGTGACCAAGGCGGAGGACGAGAAACTCGAACTGTTCAACACCCGTGAGAACATCGCCGCGCTGGGCGATTTCCGCGCCGGGGTCGTCTTCGTCATCGACGCGTCGAGTTCCATGGAGCCCTATATCCAGCGCACGCGCGAGGTCATGCGCGACGTGCTGGCGAAGGTCGAGACGGCGGGGCTCGAGGACAAGGTGCGCTTTGGCGTCGTCGGCTATCGCGACGACCCGGCGGCGGTGAAGGGCATCGAATATTTGACCCGCACCTTCGCCGATCCGAACGATATCGACAGCACCACCGATTTCCAGACCGCGGTCGCGCCGCTCAGCGCGTCCAGCGTCTCCACCCGGGCCTTCTCCGAGGATGCCTTCGCCGCCATCGATCACGCCATGGGGCGGATCGACTGGGACGACTTCGACGCCCGCTATCTGGTGCTGATCACCGATGCCAGCGCCCGCGACGCCGCCTCGCCCTACGCCAAACTCAAGCTCAACGCCGCCGATATGCGCAACGACATGCGCGGCCGCAGCAAGACCCTGCCCACCGCGCTCTATGTCCTGCATCTGAAGACCCCGATCGGGGCGGAAGACCACGCCAAGGCGGAGAGCCAGTATACCGAGCTGACCCGGCAGGATTCGGGCCGCTCGCTCTATTACCCCGTGCCCTCGGGCGATCCGGCGGCCTTCGAGCGCAAGGTCTCGGCCCTGGCCGATGCGCTGGTCGAGCAGGTGCGCGAGACCCAGGCGGCGGCGGATGGCGATGCCTTTCCGGCGGCGCCGGCCGCGGCGAAGCCTGGCCAGGACGATGCCGAGGCCGATCTGAAGCAATCGGCGGCTGAACTCGGCCGGGCCATGGCCCTGGCCTATCTCGGCCGGGTCGCCGGCACGGTCGCGCCACCGATGTTCGAGGCCTGGGCCAGCGATCGGGACTTCGCCAATCCGTCGGTCGCCGCCTTCACTGTCCGCCTGCTGCTGTCGAAGAACCAGATGAGCGACCTGCAACGCACCATGCAGGCGACGGTCGCCGCGCTGGATGCCGGCCAGATCGAGCCCGGCGACTTCTTCAACCAGTTGCGCAGCGCCGCCGCCGCCATGGGCCGCGACCCGAATCAGGTCGGGCAAGGTCAGGCGCGCAACCTCGCTGATTCGGGATTGATGGGCGAGTATCTCGACGGCCTGCCCTATCAGAGCCGGATCATGTCCTTGACCGAGGACGACTGGACCCGGATGAGCGTGGGCGAGCAGCAGGCGATCATCGACGACGTCAGCTCGAAAATCCGCCTCTACCAGCGCTTCCACGACGATTCCGATCGCTGGATCGCGCTCAACCGGGGCGACGATCCGGGCGACTGGGTCTATCCGGTTCCGCTCGACGCGCTCCCCTGACATGGCCGCCCCGCTCATCGAGTTCCGGTCGGTCGATCGGGCGCGGGGCGACGGCTTTCGTCTGAACATCGCACGCTTCACCCTCGGCGCGGGCGAAAGAGTCGCCATCGTCGGCCCCTCCGGCGCCGGCAAGAGCACCTGCCTCGACCTCATCGCCATGAGCCTCAAGCCCGACACTGCCGGGGAGATGACGGTGACCGACGAGGACGGCCGGGCGGCGGACGTCGCCGCCCTCTGGCGGCGCGACGATCGCGGCCGGATTCGCGCCCTGCGCGCGCGGCGGTTCGGCTATGTCCTGCAGACCGGCGGGCTGGCGCCGTTTCTCAGCCTTCACGAGAACGCCATGCTGTCGCGGCGCCTGCTCGGGATGGCGGGCGCCGGCCCGGTCCCGGCGCTGTTCGAGCGACTCGGCATCGCCGACCTGGCCAGGAGAAAGCCGCGTCATGTCTCGATCGGAGAGCGCCAGCGCGCCGCCGTGGTCCGCGCTCTGGCGCATGAGCCGGCGCTGGTCCTGGCCGACGAGCCGACGGCCTCCCTCGATCCCGCCAACGCGGCCGAGGTCATGGCCCTGCTGACCGGCACGGCGAGCGATGCCGGCGCGGCCCTGATCCTGGTGACCCATGACCGGGAGCTGGCGGCCGCGTTCGGCCTGCCCCTGGCCGAATGCCGCCCCGATCCGGCGACCCGCGTCTCGACCATCGCCCATGGCGCGCCATGACCCTGCGCCTCGGCCAGCTCCTGCGTCTCTCCATCGCCGATATTCTCGACGAATGGCCCTTCGCTCTCGCCGTCACCCTGGCGATCGCGGCCGTCCTCGCGCCGCTTCTGGTGCTCAACGGATTGCAGGCCGGCGTGGTCGGCGAGATTTTCGAGCGGCTGCGCGCCGATCCCGCGATGCGGCGGATCACCCTGGACG
>JAQCGR010000092.1 GCA_027619995.1 Pseudomonadota bacterium
AGCTTCGCCAGGCTGCTCGCCAGGGATTAGCCGCCGGCCAAGTCCCGGGCGGCTCAGCCCCGCGCGCGCTCGACCGTGCTGACCTCGCGCGCGGCGCGCAGGGCGGCGACGATATTGGTCAGGTGTTTCAGATCCTTGACCTCGACATCGATGGTCATTTCGAACAGATCGGCTTGGCGGTTGGTGAATCGCAGGTTCGAGATATTGCCGCCATTGCCGCCGATCAGGGTGGCGATGGAGCCCAGGCTGCCGGGCCGGTTTTCCACCAGAACGTTCAGCCGTCCGGTGAAGGTTTCGTCCTCGACATCCCGGTCCTTGTCCCAGGTGACATCGATCCAGCGTTCCGGTGTCGCGGCAAAACTTTCCAGGGATTCGCAGTCGATCGTGTGGATCGTGATGCCCTTGCCCGGGCTGACGATACCGACGATGCGGTCACCCGGCATCGGCGTGCAGCAGCCGGCATAATGCACCGCCATGCCGGGGATCAGGCCGCGAATCGGGATCGGCTCGTCGCGGTCGAGCTGGCGCTTGGCCCAGCGGATGGGGACGATATTCGACCAGCGCGATTCGCTGCGGATCGTCTCGACTGCCGCCTTGAACGGATCCTTCGCGGGCAGCCTTCCGTCGCCGACCCGGATATAGAGATCGTCCAACTCGTCGCAGGCGAACCGCTCGACGATGGTGGCAAGGGCCGTCTCGTCGAACTCGTAGCCTTCCTGGCGGAACTGCTTTTCCAGGATCGACTTGCCCAGGCTGGAATACTGCTCGCGCTGCTGGCTGCGGACGTAACGCCGGATCCGCGCCTTGGCCTTGCCCGTGACGGCGAAGGATTCCCAAGTCGGCGACGGCGCATGGGCCTGGGCCGTCACGATCTCGATCTGGTCGCCGTTCTGCAACTGGGTGCGCAGCGGCACCAGCCGCCCGTTCACCTTCGCCCCCACCGTTGCGTCGCCGACCTCGGAATGAATGGCATAGGCGAAATCGACCGGGGTAGAACCCTGGGGCAGCGAGATCAGGTCGCCCTTGGGCGTGAAACAGAAGACCTGATCCTGGAACATCTCGAGCTTGGTATGTTCGAGAAACTCCTCCGGCCCGGCCGCATGATCGAGAATGTCGAGCAATTCGCGCAGCCAGCGATAGCGCGGGCCGTCCGTGCGCGGACCGCCGGTCTTGTATTCCCAATGGGCGGCGACGCCGTTCTCCGCCACGTCATGCATCTCGACCGTGCGAATCTGGACCTCGATCCGCTGTTTCAACGGGCCGATGACGACCGTGTGGATCGAGCGATAGCCGTTCTGCTTCTGGGTCGAGATGTAATCCTTGAACAGGCCGGGGACGACGCGGTAGCTGCGGTGGATCACGCCGAGGGCGCGGTAGCATTCGTCGAGGTCCTGGACCACGACTCGGAAGGCGACGATATCGGAGAGCTGCTCGAAGCTGAGATTCTTGCGCTGCATCTTGCGCCAGACCGAAAAGGGCTGCTTCTCGCGCCCGGACACCCAGGCATCGACCCCCGCTTCGGCCAGGGTGCGCTTCAGCCCGTCGCTGACCTTCGGGATGAGGTCGCCGCCCTCCTCGCGCAGATACTCCAAGCGCCGGAGAATCGAATCCCGCGCTTCGGTGTTGATCTGCGCAAAGGCCAGATCTTCGAGCTCGTCCTTCATGTCATGCATGCCGATGCGCTCGGCGAGCGGCGCATAGATTTCCATCGTCTCATGCGCGACGCGCACGCGCTTCTCGGGCTTCTTGACGTGATGGAGCGTGCGCATGTTGTGCAGACGGTCGGCCAGCTTGACCAACAGGACGCGGAGGTCCTCGCTCATCGCCAGCAGCAGCTTGCGGAAATTCTCCGCCTGTTTGGTGTGGCTCGATTGAAGTTCGATCCGCGACAGCTTGGTCACGCCGTCGACCAGCCCCGCGATCTCGGCCCCGAAAAGGGACTCGATCTCGTCCAGGGTCGCGACCGTGTCCTCGACCGTGTCGTGGAGCAGCGCGGTAATGATCGAACTCGCATCCAGCCGGTAGTCGGTCAGGATCGCCGCGACTTCGAGAGGATGGGAAAAATACGGATCGCCCGACTCCCGCAACTGGGAGCCATGGGCCTTCATGGAAAAGACGTAGGCCCGGTTGAGGGCGTCTTCGTCGGCGCCCGGGTCGTAGGCCTTGACCCGTTCGACCAGTTCGAACTGGCGAATGATGCGGCCGGGCGGCGGCGCGGTGCGGAACGCCTGAACCCCGGCTTCAGGCCGCGTGTTTTCCTCGATCGGAGCGGCGTCGACCGCTACGGCCTCTGGGGGAGAAGGCGCCAGGTCAGTTAGCGGCGCTATCCTTGTCCTCGCCATCCGGCGCCGCCTCATGCTCCGCTGCGGCTTCCTCCTCGACCGGCGCCTGGGCCGCCGGGACTTCGATTTCCTGACCCATTTCCGCAGCCATTGCCTCGGCCAGGGCTTCCGCCGTCAGCATCTCCATGCCCTCTTCCTCGGGCTCGTCCACTTCGGCGTATTTCTGCAGGCTGTTGATCACGGCCTCGTGCAGATCGTCGGCCTCTTTGGTGTTGTCCGCGATCTCGCGCAGGGCGACGACGGGGTTCTTGTCGTTGTCGCGATCTACGGTGATCGGAGAGCCGGCGGAAATCTCGCGGGCGCGATGCGACGCCAGGACGACGAGATCAAAACGGTTCGGCACCTTTTCGATGCAGTCTTCGACGGTCACGCGGGCCATGGGCAATCCTCGAAAGTCTATGCGCTGTCTGCGCGTTATCTGCGCCATCCGTTTGCACCGGCGAAAGCCTTCCGCCCAGCGTCAAACGCCGTGGGCGGCCGTGGCCGCGCGCGGGCGCATTCGTTGGATAGAATATAGAAGGCTTTCCGCCGGGTGCAAGCACCCTGCAATCCTTAAGTCTCTTCGGCCATTGGCCGGATCGCCTGGCCCGGCGGCAATGCGGCGATCAACGCCTCGACCGTCTGCCCCGTCGCGGGATGGCGCCAGCCGGGTGCGATCTCCGCCAAAGGCAGCAGGACGAAGGCCCGGTCCGCCATGCGCGGATGGGGCAGGAACGGCCCGCCATCGGCGCCGTCCAAGACGATATCACCATAGGCCAGCAGGTCGAGATCAAGGACTCGGGCCTCGTTGCGCCGTCGCCGGACACGGCCGAATGCCGCCTCCGTCCGGTGCAATAGGGCCAGAAGTTCAGCCGGATCGAAACCGCCCGTCACCCGCACCACGCCATTGACGAACCAGGGCTGATCGGATGCGGGCACCGGCGCGCTCTCATACCAGCTCGAGCGCGCGACAATGCGCAGCCCGGCCCGGCTGAGCGCCTCCAGCGCCGCCGCCAGGGCCTCTCGCGGCGTCCCGTGGTCGGCGGTCACCAAATTGGCACCCAGCCCGACGAAAATCATCCGCCCTGTGCCACCAAATTGCGGTTGCCTTCGCCCCGGCCCCCGCCTAAGTAAAAGGTTGGGTGGCGGACTCTGAAATTTCGACCGATTGTCTTTATTTGCCTCTCCATCACTTTAACAAGCTTGCTTGGCGAATTGTATTGCATAGTAATTAATTGGATTGGATCCGTACCATGTATTTTCACCCGAACGAACGCACCGCTCTTTTCATCGATGGCAGCAATCTTTACGCAGCCGCGAAATCGCTCAACTTCTATATCGACTACAAGCGCCTGCTAACACTGTTTCAGGACAAAAGCTGGCTGATCCGTGCCTATTACTACACCGCCCTGATCGAGGATATCGAGTATTCGCCGATCAGGCCCCTGGTCGATTGGCTCGATTACAACGGCTACACCATGGTGACCAAACCGACCAAGGAGTTCACGGATTCCCAGGGCCGGCGCAAGATCAAGGGCAACATGGATATCGAACTGGCGATCGACATGTTGGAGATGGCCGATAAGCTCGACCATGTCGTCCTGTTCTCCGGCGACGGCGATTTCCGCCGCCTGATCGAAGCCGTGCAGGGGCGCGGCGTCCGCACCACCGTCGTCAGCACCATTCGCTCCCAGCCACCCATGATCGCCGACGAGCTGCGCCGCCAGGCCGATCAGTTCATCGAGTTGCAGCGGCTGATTCCCGATATCGAGCGTTCGCATGGCGAAAGGCGCGAGAGCACCTTCGACCAGGACGACGGCTACGAAGACCACGACGAGGGCGACGAGCCCTATAGCGAATCGGCCTGATCGGCGCGCTTCGCCGTTTCGTGACGAGGCGCCCCCGATGACCGGTTTGGCGACGCCGGCCGCGAATTGCCCGCTTTGCTCGCGGCTCGCCGGTTTTCGCACCGAAAACCGCGCGGCCCATCCCGACTGGCACAATGCCCCGGTGGAATCCTTCGGTCCGCTCTCGGCCCGCCTGCTTGTCGTCGGCCTGGCGCCCGGACTGCGCGGCGCCAACCGGACGGCGCGGCCCTTTACCGGCGATTTCGCCGGCGATCTGCTTTACCCGACTCTCGCCGCCCACGGCTTTTCCTCGGGCGAGTTCGGCGCCCGGGCCGACGACGGTCTCAGCATGGTCGATTGCCGGATCACCAACGCGGTGCGCTGCGTGCCGCCCGAGAACAGGCCGACCACCGGCGAATTCAAGGCCTGCCTGCCCTTCCTCGCGGCCGAGATCGCGGCCATGCCCCGGCTTGCCGTGATCCTCGCCCTGGGCAAGGGCGCGCATGATCAGGTGCTGCGATCGACGGGGGCCCTGCCCCTCTCCGCCCGGCGTTTCGGCCATGCCGCCGAACACGATCTGCCCAATGGCCTGCGGCTCGCCGACAGCTATCATTGCTCGCGTTACAACACGAACACCGGCCGGCTGACCCCCGCCATGTTCGATGCCGTCATCGCGACGGTGCGCGCCCGGCTGGACGGTTTGGCCTAGAGCCTCAGCCCCGGTCGCGCAGCAGGCGCGCCTTGCTGCGCTGCCAATCGCGCTTCTTTTCCGTCTCGCGCTTGTCGTAGCTGCGCTTGCCGGAGGCCAAGGCCAGTTCGAGCTTGGCCCGTCCCCGATCGTTGAAATAGAGGTTGAGCGGCACCAGGGTCACGCCCTGTTCGCGCGCCTTGCCGGCGAGGCGCTGCATCTCGCGCCGATGAAGCAGCAGTTTCCGGGGCCGGGTCGGCGCATGGTTGAACGGCTCGGCCGGTCCGTATTCCGGGATATGGGCATTGACGAGAAAAAGCTCGTCGCCGCGCGCCTCGGCATAGGCTTCGCCGATGCTCGCACGGCCGCTGCGCAGCGATTTGACCTCCGAGCCGAGCAACATGAGCCCGACCTCGATGGTCTCCTCGATACTGTAGTTGAAGCGGGCCCGCCTGTTGCGGGCAACAATCTGCCCGACCGTCACTCAGCCGCCTTGGCCGTAGCCGCCGGCCCCCGAAGACCCAGTGCCGCCACAACCTCGCGCACCAGGGCGCGGGTCGGCTCGGTCGGCGTGACCATAGGCAAGCGCACCGTCTCCTCGCAGATGCCCAGCAGGCTGGCCGCGTATTTGACGGGTGCCGGGCTGGTCTCGACGAAGAGCGCGCGGGACAAGGGGTGCAGCCGGTCGCGCACGGCCGAGAAGGTGGCGATATCGCCCGCCCACCAGGCGTCGTGCATGCTCACGGAGATCGCCGGGGCAATATTGGAGACGACCGAGATGATGCCGTGCCCGCCCTGGCCCAGAAATGCACCGATCGTGCCGTCCTCACCCGAAAGCTGGCTGAATTCGGGGCCGATTTTCTCGCGGGTCTGAACCGGACGCGCCAGATCGTTGGTCGCATCCTTGACGCCCACCACATTGGGCAGCTCGGCAAGGCGCGCCATGGTCGCGACAGTCATGTCGACCACCGACCGACCCGGAATGTTGTAGATGACCATCGGCAGGTCGGCCGCATCGTGGATCGCCTTGAAATGGGCGTAGAGCCCTTCCTGGGTCGGCTTGTTGTAATAGGGGGTGACCTGGAGCGACGCGTCGGCCCCGATCTCCTTGGCATGGACGGTGAGCGAGATCGCTTCGTCCGTGTAGTTTGAGCCGCAGCCCGCGATCACCGGAACGCGCCCGGCCGAGGCGTCGACGCAAAGCTGATTGACGCGCTTATGCTCCTCATGGGTCATGGCCGGCGATTCGCCGGTCGTCCCGCAGGGCACGACGCCGTTGATGCCTTGTTTGATCTGCCATTCAACGAAAGCCTGAAACGCTTTCTCGTCCACCGCTCCATTGCGGAACGGCGTGATGAGTGCGGTCATACAGCCCTTGAACATGGCATCCTCCTGGGAAGGGAAAATTCCCCAATATAAAAATAGACCCATTGCCCCCGCCCCGCAACGCGTCCCGCTTGCGTACCTCGGTTAATCCTCTTGGTGCTCGCTGGCCGAAACCTTCGGCCAGCACTAGAATGATTGGCAATATGACCCCAACGGAAGCATGATTATCCGGTCCCCCCTCCCGCGCCCGACCCTCGCCCTCGTCGTGCTTCTACTCGGCGCCGCTTCGCTTTTCGCGGGCGCCGCAGGCGCCCAGACTCTGAGCGAAACTCAGCGGCGTGCCTACAAGGCCGCCTTCATCAATGTCGAGCGGGAGAATTGGGACGCGGCCCAGCGCCACGGCGCCCAGGGCACCAACCCGCTGCTCGACAAGGCTTTGCGCTGGTATGAGATGCGTCGCGGCGGGACCGAGGCGAGCTTCGGCGAGATCGCCGGCTTCCTGCGGACCAATCCCGACTGGCCCGACCGGCGGCTGCTCCAGCGCCGCGCCGAGGAAGCCATGCCCGGCGACATGGACCCCACCGCGGTCGTCGCCTGGTTCGTCGAGTTTCCCCCGATCAGCACCGACGGGCGGATCGCCCTGGCCAAGGCTCAGCTGCGCCTGGGCCAGACCGAAGTCGCCGTGGCCCTGCTGCGCGAAACCTGGCGCGAAAGCGGCTTCGGCAGCCGCCAGGAAGACGACTTCCTGAAGGCCTACGGCAAACACCTCAGGGAATCCGACCACATCGCCCGGCTCGACCGCCTGCTTTGGGCCGGGTCGGAAGACGGCGCGCAACGGGCCATGAAATACGTCAGCGAGGACCGGCGTCGCCTGGCCCGCGCGCGCATGACCCTGCGTGCGATGGGCCCCGGCGTGGACCGCGATATCGAACGCGTCCCCGCCGAACTCCAGTCCGACCCCGGCCTGATCTATGAGCGCGTCCGCTGGCGCCGGCGCAAGGACCTCATGGAAGATGCCCGCTCTCTTCTCTTCGGCCTGCCCGACACAGTGCCGCGGCCGGACCTCTGGTGGACCGAGCGGCACATCCTGATTCGCGACGCCCTCTCCTCGGGCCATATCAGTGCGGCCTATCGTCTCGCCAAGGAGCATCGCCAGGTCGACGGCGCCGGGCTGGCCGACGCGGAATGGCTGGCCGGCTGGATCGCGTTGCGCTTCCTCGACGATCACCAAATCGCCTTCGGCCATTTCAAGCGGATGTACGATTCTGTCCGAACGCCGGTCAGCAAGGCGCGCGGAGCCTATTGGATGGGCCGCGCAGAGGAGACGGCGGGCCGGGCCGAGGGCGCCGCCGAGGCTTATCGGACGGCCGCCCAGTTCAAGACGACCTTCTACGGCCAATTGGCCAGCCACAAGCTGGGCCTCGCCGACGGCAAGGCCCTCCCGGAC
Source organism: Pseudomonadota bacterium (assembly GCA_027619995.1). Classification (GTDB taxonomy): domain Bacteria; phylum Pseudomonadota; class Alphaproteobacteria; order CADEGL01; family CADEGL01; genus JABIRQ01. Next base: position 7,630 of record JAQCGR010000092.1, read on the forward strand.
GGACCGGCCATCGACGCCCAGACGCGCGCGCGCTTCGACGGCCAGGAACTCGCCCAACTGACCCGGTTGATGGCGGAGATCGGCGCCCAGGATCTGGCCGCGCCCTTCCTTGCCGCCCTGGCCGACGACGACCGCAATCCCGCGGCGGCGTCCCTCGCCGCCTCCCTTGCCCATGAGATCGGCCGGCCCGATCTCGCCGTGCGCGTCGCGCGCAGCGCCCGGCGCGACGGCGATATCCTGGTGGACCTGGGCTATCCGATCCGCAACCTGCCTGCAGGCGCTGGGCCGGAACCCGCACTCGTTCACTCCATGATCCGGCAAGAAAGCGGCTTCGACCATCAAGCGGTCAGTCGGGCCGGCGCGCGCGGCATGATTCAGCTCATGCCGGGAACCGCGAAGAAGATGGCGGATCAGACCGGCCAGAACTATTCGAGCAGCAGACTGACCAGCGATCCCGATTACAACATCCAGTTGGGACGCGGCTATCTCGCCGAAATGTTGCAGGATTTCGGCGGGTCCTATGTCCTGGCCGTCGCCGCCTATAACGCCGGCCCGGGACGCGTCCGCCAATGGGTCAGGGAATTCGGCGATCCGCGCGACCGCAGGATCGACACGATCGACTGGATCGAGACCATCCCCTTCTCGGAAACCCGGAACTATGTCCAGCGGGTGCTCGAAGCCTTGCAGATCTACCGCATCCGGCTGAACGGGCCGGGCACCCCGATGGCTCTGGAAAAGGATCTCGCCCTCACGCCCTCGCCCGACGCACCGCAACTGGGCAAACGCGCGGCGAAATGACGAAGCGCCGGTCATGACGCCAGCCCCCCTTGCCGATATCTCCGCCTGCGTCTTCGACGCTTATGGCACGCTCTTCGACTTCAACGCCGCCGCCGAACGGTGCCGCGATACGCTGGGCGACAAGGCCGCGCCGGTCTCCGCGACATGGCGCGCCAAGCAGCTCGAATACACCTGGTTGCGCAGCCTGATGGGCCGCCACGCCGATTTCTGGCAGGTAACCGGCGAGGCCCTCGATTTTGCCCTCGCCGCCCAGGACATCGAAGACGACGCGCTGCACGCCCGGCTGCTCGACTGCTACCGCACCTTGGACGCCTATCCCGATGCCAAGGACACCCTGGCGCGGCTGCGCGCGGCCGGGCTGGCAACCGCGATCCTGTCCAACGGCACGCCCGCCATGCTGGACAGCGCTGTCGAAAGCGCCGGACTGGGCAGCGCTCTCGACGCCGTCCTTTCGGTCGAGGATGTCGGCATCTACAAGCCGCATCCCTCGGTCTATCGCCTCGCCGTCCATCGCCTGGGCGTTCCGGCCGAGCGGATTTGCTTCATGTCTTCCAATGGCTGGGACGCGCGCGGCGCGGCGGCCTTCGGGTTTCGAGTGGTCTGGGTGAACCGATTCGGCCAGCAGCCGGACCGCCTGCCTGAAGACCCGATTGCTGTCGTCGCCTCGCTCGACGCCCTGCCGGAGTTGCTGGGCTGTTGACCGTGTCGTCGTCTGAAACCTGGCAAAGCCGTTACTATTCCGCCCAGGACGGCTTGCGCCTGTATTACCGCGAATACGGGCCCCGCGACGCCCGCGGTGTTCCGGTCGTTTGTCTGGGCGGCCTGACCCGGAATTCCCGGGACTTTCACGACCTGGCCTCATGGCTCGCCCCTGCCAGGCGGGTGATCTGCCCGGACTATCGCGGCCGCGGCCGCAGCGCCCACGATTCCGACTGGCGCAACTACGATCCGAGCGTCTATCTGCGCGACGTGAAACATCTGCTCGACGTGGCACGCCTGCACAAAGCGGTCTTTGTCGGAACTTCGCTCGGCGGCCTGTTGACGATGGGCATGGCCGTGCTCGCGCCCACGGCCGTGGCCGGCGCCGTGCTCAACGATGTCGGTCCGGAACTGGGCACGCGCGGCCTGTCGCGCATTGTCAGCTATATCGGGAAGGACCATCCGGTCGCGGGTTGGGACGAAGCGGTCGCCGCGCTGCGACGCCTGATGCCCGGGCTGGCCGGCCAGCCCGATTCCCTGGTGCTTGAACTAGCGCGCGGCACCTACCGCGAAGGCGATGACGGCCGCCTGCATGTCGACTGGGACACCGCTATCGCAAAACCCTTGCGCGCCGGCGGCGGGCCGCCGAACCTGGATCTCTGGCCGATCTATCGCGCCCTGGCGGACCGGCCGGCCCTCGCCCTGCGCGGCGCCCTTTCGGACATTCTCACACAAGAAACCTTCGAGAAAATGGGCGCGGAACTGCCCGATATCCGGCGTATCACGGTGCCCGATGTCGGCCACACGCCGACCCTGGCCGAACCCGAGGTGCGCGCTGCGATCGCCGAATTGCTCGACGTGACAGAGGCCCGATGCCGAAACGGCTACCAGGCCTCCGCCGGACTCGTCTAGCTGCCCGTTTGGCTGCCCGTCTAGTTGGCGGCCGTTCCGCCGCCGGGCTTGGTGGCAACCGGCGTCGATACGGCGGGCGTGGCGGTCGGCCGGGATACGGCCGAGCCATCCAGTCGTGAAACGCGGCCCTCGAGATAGGCCCCGGCTTCCATCGACAGGCTGTCATGGGCGATATCGCCGATGATCCGCGCGCTCTTCGCGAGGTTGACGGTCTTGGCGTTGATCCGGCCCTCGACCGTGCCGCTGATCTGAACCTTGTCCGCCGTGACCTCGCCGACCACCGCGCCATGCTCGCCGACCGTCAGATTGCGGCTGCGCACATCGCCTTCGACCCGCCCGTCGACCTGAAGGTCGCCGTCGCAGACCAGATTGCCCTCGACCTTGAGGTCGGAACTGACTATCGACGGCACGGCGGTCTTGCCCGTCCCGGCGCTCGCCCGCGGCCGGTCCTGAACCGCCGCGTCCTCGGTCTTCTTCACATCACCCTTTGAAAACATGTCGCCCCGCTTTCAAGAAAGGCATGGGATCCGTCGGCTCATCGTCAATGAGCACTTCGTAGTGCAAATGCGGGCCTGTCGCCCGACCCGTACTACCGACTTGGCCCAGCTTGTCCCTGTAGTCTACCTCTTGACCGCGTTTGACGAAAATCTTTCCAAGATGCGCGAAACGGGTTTTGACGCCGTATCCGTGGTCGATTTCGACGACCTTTCCGTAGCCGCCCTTCCACCCGACGAATGCGACGATCCCGCCCGAGGGCGCCAGCACGGCGG
>JAQCGR010000093.1 GCA_027619995.1 Pseudomonadota bacterium
CCAATCCTAGGGCGGGTCCCGGGTGTGTCAATCCGGGTCTGTCGACAAGGGAGGAAGCCGACAGAACGCGCCCCGCTGGGAAGTGCCTACTGGCGGGCTTCCCAGTCCTTCACCTGCTTCTCGGCTTCTTCCTTGGCGACGCCGTAGCGCTCCTGGACCTTGCCGATGAGCTGCTTGCGATTGCCCTCGATCTGGTCGAGTTCGTCGTGGGTCAGCTTGCCCCACTGGGTCTGGGCCTTGCCCTTGAACTGCTTCCAGTTGCCTTCGATCTGATCCCAATTCATGGTCGTCTCTACTTCGGGGGGTGGGGGAACGATGGGTCGGACATTCTGCCCAGAGCGGCATGGTCGCATTAACGCAAATCAATGCTGGGAGCCAAAAATGCATGGTTTTTCATAGAGTATGTTAGAGTTTTATGATATTTAAGATTAGGGCAAGATTAAGCCGGGATTAGGGGGAAATCATGAAGATCGTCATCATGGGCGGAGGCATCATCGGGGTGACGACGGCTTGGTATCTTCAGCGCGAGGGCCATGAGGTCACGGTGATTGAGCGCAACGAGGCTTGCGGGCTCGAGACCAGTTTCCAGAACGGCGCGCTCCTAGCGCCCGGCCATTCCCAGGCCTGGGCCAGCCCGGGCGCCTTCAAGACCCTGGTGAAGTCGTTGTTCCAGGACGATCCGGCCCTGCGCTTCCGCTTCTCCCTCGATCCGCGCTTCCTGGCCTGGAACGTTAAATTCCTCAAGGAATGCACCGTGCCGCGCTACCGCGCCAACACCCTGCGCATCCTGCGGGTGATGATGCGCGGCGTGGACGCCCTGCGCGAACTGCGCGAGGAGGCGGATATCGCCTATGACGCCAATGACGACGGCATCCTCTATCTCTTCCGCAGCCAGCACAGCCTGGACACCTACGGGCCGAGTTGGACCCTGCTGGCCGAGCACGGTTTCGAGCTGGAGGCGGCGGACCGGGATCGCTGCGTCGAGATCGAGCCGACCCTGGGCGCCACGCGCGAGAAGATCGCCGGCGGCTTTTTCGCGCCGAATGACGGCGCGGGCGATGCCCTGATCTTCAGCCAGAACATGGCCAAGCGCCTGATCGAGAAGGGCGCCGAATTCCAATACGGCACCACCATCCGCTCCCTGAAGGCGAGCGGCGGCCGGATCGAATCCGTGGTCACCGACAAGGGCGAGGTGAAGGGCGATGCCTATGTCATGGCCCTGGGGCCGGAGGCGCCCTTCCTCGGCCGCACGATCGGCCTTTCCCTGCCGATCTGGCCGATCAAGGGCTATACCGTCTCCGTGCCGATCGGCGATAACAAGGGCGCGCCGCGCACCGGCATCATCGAGGAGGACAATCTCGTCGCCTTCGCCCATCTGGGCGACCGCTTGCGGGTCGGCGGAAAGGCCGAATTCGCGGGCTACGACAAGACCTACAAGGACAAGGATTTCCGGGGCGTATTCAAGGTCGCGCGCGACCTCTTTCCCGATGGGGCGGATTACAACAAACCCGACTACTACGCCTGTCTCCGGCCGGTGACGCCGGACGGCCCGCCCATCCTCGGCCGCTCGCGCCACGAAAACCTCTTCCTCAATGTCGGCCACGGCGCCGCCGGCTGGACGGAATCTTGCTCCTGCGCCGAAACCGTCGCCGATATCGTCCTGGGCAAGACCCCCGCGATGGACATGGAAGGCCTGGAACTCAGCCGCTACGGCTGAGGGGTTTTTAAACTCTCGCCATACCTGACGAAATCGTCATGCTCCGGCTTCGCCCGGGGCATCCAGCTTGCCTCCGCCGTCCGCGCCACCGGGCGGCGCGCCTGGATCGCCCGGACGAAGCCGGGCGATGACGGTGAGAAAGAGAGCGAAACCGCCCCTCCGCTTGTCGTCATGCAGAGGCAAAAAGCCTCCACTGGTTTTGTACATCCAGTCCCGGGACGACAGCGGGATGTGTATCGAGAACACGGCGCAAGATTATGCGAATTGGCTCTCTGCCCGTGTCCCGGGTTGCCACCGACCTGCTGGCCGAGCCCGGCGACGTGCGGGGCTCTTGGCCGGCCCGCGCGGCGGTGCCAATCTTCATCGAATCGGAGGAGGGTAACGGCGATGACCAAACGCGAGACCACTCTGCAGCCCCACGGTGTGCCGCGAATGTACGGCGACGTGCCGCCCTTCATGGCGGTGCCGCATCGCAAGTCGCTCGACGGCGCGGCGGCCGATGCCGTGGTGATCGGCATGCCCTATGACGGCATCGCCACCTTCCGGGGCGGGGCGACCCGGCGCGCACCCCAGGAGATCCGCAAATTCTCGCTGCTCTTCGGCGGCTATAATTTCGACTGGGACATGGACGTGCTGGGTGCGCTCGATGTTTGCGATATCGGCGATGTCGATGTGGTGCCGGGCGACAACGCGGCCAGCTATACGAGACTCGAATCCCGGGTCGCGGAGATCTGCGGCGCCGGCGCCGCGCCGGTCATGTTCGGCGGCGATCACGGCGTGACCTATCCGGCGGTCAAGGCGGTGGCCGAGCTTCTGGAGAGGACTGGGGGCGGGCCGCTGGGGGTGATCGTCTTCGACACCCATCTCGACCTGTCCGAGCATCTGAACGAGGACCGGCTGACCCGGGCCTCGCCGGTCAAGCGCATCTGCGAACTGCCCCAGGTCGATTCCTCGACCGTCGCCATGATCGGCATCAAGGGCCCGCGCAATCCGCCTGAATGGACGCCGCTCTACCGCGAATTCGGCATGGCGATCTATTCCAACCAGATGGTGATCGACCGGGGCATGGCGGCGGTGGCCGAGGCGGCCCTGAAGCGCGCCTCGCCCGACGGCCGCCCGGTCTATGTCAGCGTCGATATCGACGCCGTCGATCCGGCCTGGGCGCCGGGCACCAACAGCCCCGAGCCGGGCGGCCTGACCGGGCGCGAGATCATCGAGGGGGTGCGTATCTGCTGCCGGAACGGCTTCGCCGGGTTCGACGTGGTCGAGGTCTCGCCCGATTTCGATTCCGCCAGCGGCCAGACCAGCCTGCTCGCCGCCCGCCTGGGCGCCGAGGCCCTGGCCTGCCTCGCGGCGAAGAAGCAGGGCCGGGTGGATGCCTGGAAGACGGCCCATGGCGCGGGCGGCTGAGCCGTGAATCTCGAACTCTATCTCGCCTTCGTCCTGGCCGCGGCCGTGCTGATCGTGTTGCCGGGGCCGAACGTCACGCTGATCGTCGCGAATGCCATGGCCTATGGGACGCGCCGGGCCCTGCTGACCGTTGCCGGGACCCCAGACGGCCCAGGCGGTCCAGCTCGTCGTCGTCGCCTTCGGCCTGGCCTCGCTCATGGCCATCATGGCGGAATGGTTCGAATGGCTGCGCTGGCTCGGCGTCGTCTATCTTCTCTGGCTGGGCATCCAGCGCTGGCGCGCCCAGCCGCACGGCGCGGCGGATGCGGAGCCGCCCCAAGCCCGATCGCGCGTGCTGTTCGGCCAGGGCTTCCTGGTCGCCCTGACCAATCCCAAGGTGCTGTTCTTCTATGTCGCCTTCTTCCCCCAATTCATCGATCCGGCCCTGCCCGCTGGGCCCCAGCTCGCCCTGCTCTGCTTGAGTTTCCTGACCATCGCGGCGGTCATCGATGGCGGCTATGCCCTGCTCGCGGGCGGGGCGCGGTCCTGGATCGCCGACCGGCGCCGCCAGCGGCTGAGCAACCGCGTCACGGGTTCCATTCTGATCGCCACGGGGATCTGGCTCGCCCTCGCGCGCCGAACCTCATAGCGGGGTGTCGCCAGCTAAAATTTTATATCAGATATCAAAACTGATACTTGAAACCCCGAAATACACTTGGTATCAGGGGTATATGATGTATCAGTCCCGACTATCCATGGTTCAGCCGTGATCACGGCGGCCCAGCTGCGCGCGGCGCGGGCGCTTCTCGGCCTGGATCAGCGCCAGCTTGCCGAGCTCGCGGGCCTGTCCACCCCGACCATCCAGCGTATGGAGGCGAGCGACGGGGTGATCCGCGGCAATGTCGATTCGCTGATGAAGCTGACCGGCGGATTGGCGGCCGCGGGGATCGAGCTGATCGGCGAGGGAGCGGTGAGTCAGGGCGGCGGGCGCGGCGTCCGCTTGGTCGGCGCGCGCAGCGAACCCGACGACTAGATGACGGGTCCGCTCGTCCCACTCCTCGGCTGTGTCGCGGCATTGCTCGCCGCCTCCGCCGTCGGTGTGACCGGGCGGCGCGGGGACAAACCGTCCCCGGCGGTCTATGCGATCGCCCTGGCTGCTTCGGGCTTCGCCCTGCTGCTGGGTCTCTCCGCGCTTCTGGCCGAGCCGGGTCTGGACCAGAGCATCGTCCTGCCGCTCGGCCTGCCTTGGCTGGGTGCCCATTTCCGTCTGGACGCGCTCTCCGCCTTCTTCCTCGTCGTCATCAATCTGGGCGGGGCGATGGCCAGTCTCTACGGCCTCGGCTACGGCGCGCATGAAAGCGAGCCCAAGCGCGTCCTGCCTTTCTTTCCGGCCTTCCTCGCCGGCATGAATCTCGTCCTCTTGGCGGGCGATGCCTTCACTTTCCTGCTGTCCTGGGAATTCATGTCCCTGGCCTCCTGGGCGCTGGTCATGGCCCACCACCGGGTCGCCGAAAATCGCAGCGCCGGCTACCTCTATCTGATCATGGCGAGCGTCGGCACCTTGTCCCTGCTGCTCGCCTTCGGCCTGCTGGCGGGCGCGGCCGGGGCCTATGGATTCGCCGAGATGCGCGCGGCCACGCATGGCCCCGTGGTGACCGCCCTGGTCCTCGGCCTGGTCCTGCTCGGCGCCGGCTCCAAGGCCGGGATCGTGCCCCTTCATGCCTGGTTGCCCCTGGCCCATCCGGCCGCACCCAGCCATGTCTCGGCCCTGATGAGCGGGGTGATGACCAAGGTCGCCGTCTACGGCTTCATCCGCATCGTCTTCGATCTGCTGGGCGAGCCCGCCTGGTGGTCCGGCATGGTGGTGCTCGGCCTGGGCCGGCGCGACCGCCGTGCTCGGCGTGCTCTACGCCCTCATGCAGCGCGATCTCAAACGCCTGCTGGCCTATAGCTCGGTCGAGAATATCGGCATCGTCTTCATTGGCCTGGGGCTCGCCTTGGCCTTCCAGGCGAACGGCATGGACCTGGCCGCCGCGCTGGCCATGACCGCCGCGCTGTTCCATGTCTTCAACCATTCCCTGTTCAAGAGCCTGCTGTTCTTCGGCGCGGGCGCCGTGCTGACGTCGACGGGCGAGCGCGACATGGAACGCCTCGGCGGGCTGATCCACCGGATGCCCCAGGCCGCCTTTCTCTTCCTGGTCGGCTGTATCGCGATCTCGGCGCTGCCGCCGCTCAACGGCTTCGTGTCTGAATGGCTGACCTTCCAGGCGATCCTGCAAAGCCCCGACCTGCCGCAATGGGGGCTGCGGGTCGTGGTCCCGGCGGTCGGCGGCCTCCTCGCCCTGTCGGCGGCCCTCGCGGCGGCCTGTTTCGTGAAGGCCTTCGGCGCGACCTTCCTGGGCCGCCCTCGCTCGGCCGAGGCGGAAGGCGCGCGCGAGGTCGATGCCTTCTCGCGCGCGGCGATGGCGGGCCTGGCGGGACTCTGCCTCCTGGCGGGAATCCTGCCCGGCTTCGTGATCGACGCGATTGCCCCGGTCAGCCGTTTCGTGCTGGGCGAAAGCATTCCCCTGCAGGGCGGTCTGCCCTGGCTCTCCATCGTCCCGATCGCGGAGAGCCGCAGTTCCTATAACGGCCTTCTCGTCTTCGTCTTCGTCCTCTCGACGGCGGCGCTCACGATCTACGGCATCCATCGCTTCGCCTCGCGCGCCCTGCGGCGCGGCCCGGCCTGGGATTGCGGCTTCCCCGATGCCAGCCCGGCGACGCAATATTCCGCCGACGGTTTCGCCCAGCCGATCCGCCGGGTCTTCGGGACGCTGCTCTTCCGCGCGACCGAAAGCGTCGAGATGCCCCCACCCGGCGAACTGACCCCGGCGCGCCTGCGGGTCGGACTCCGGGATCCGATCTGGGACCTGCTCTACCTGCCCGTCGGCCGGGCGGTCGAATATCTGGCCCGGCGGCTGAACGTGCTGCAGTTCCTGTCCATCCGGCGCTATCTCAGCCTGGTCTTCTCGGCCCTGGTCACCCTGCTCCTGGTGCTGGCGCTGTGGCGGTAATCGAAGAACTCTTTGTCCAGGGCGCGCAGATGGCCTTGGTTCTGCTCCTGGCGCCGCTGCTGACCGGCTATGTGCGCAAGGTGCGGGCCCGTCTGCTGCGCCGCCGCGGGGCCTCGGTCTTCCAGCCCTATCGCGACCTGCTGCGCCTGCTGCGCAAGGAGGTGGTGCTGGCCGAGAACGCATCCTGGCTGTTCCGTGCGGCGCCCTATCTGATTTTCACCATGACCTGGGTCGCAGCGGCGCTGGTCCCGACCTTCGCGACAGGCATGATTTTCAGCTGGATCGCCGATCTGATCGCGCTGATCGCGTTGCTGGCCAGCGCGCGCTTCTTCCTCGCCCTGGCCGGCATGGATATCGGCACGGGCTTTGGCGGCATCGGCTCGAGCCGCGAGGTCATGATCGCCTCCCTGGCCGAGCCGGCGATGCTGCTTGTCGTGTTCACCTTGGCCCTGGTCGCGGGGTCGACCCAGCTCTCCTTCGTCGCCGCCCATATGGCTTCGCCCGAGGTCGGCCTCCGGGTCTCGCTCGGCCTGGCGCTCGTCGCGCTCATCATGGTGGGGATCGCCGAGAATGCGCGCGTGCCGGTCGACAATCCCTCGACGCATCTCGAACTGACCATGGTCCACGAGGCCATGGTGCTGGAATATTCCGGGCGTCATCTGGCGATGATCGAGATCGCGTCCTCGATCAAGCTGCTGCTCTATATCTCGCTGATCGGCTGCATCTTTGTGCCCTGGAGCCTGGCCCCGGCCGGGGCTGGTTGGCAGGCGATGGGCATCGGCTTGCTGGCCTATCTCGCCAAGCTCGCGGTCGGCGGCTTCCTGCTCGCCATGTTCGAAACGGCGATCGCCAAGATGCGGGTCTTCCGGGTGCCGGAATTCCTGGGCGCGGCGCTGATGCTGGGCTTGCTCGGCACCTTGCTGCTTTTCGTGTCGCGGAGTCTGTGATGGGGCATCTGGCCTTCGATGTCGCTCATCTGCTGGCCGGTGGCCTGGTCCTGGTCAGCTTCATGCTGCTCTATCAGGGTCGTCTCTACGCCCTGCTCAACGTCTTCGCCCTGCACGCCTTCGTCCTGGCCCTCTCCGTCGCCTGGCAGGCGGAGGTCCAGGACGCACCTCATCTTTATGTCACCGCCGTCATCGCGCTGACCTTCAAGGCGATCGCCATTCCCGTCGCGCTGCACCGGATCATCCAGCGCCTGGGGGTCCATCGGGAGATCGAGACGGTGGTCGGCATCGGCCCGACCATGCTGGTGGGCATGGGCCTGGTCGCCCTGTCCATGGCCGTCATGCTGCGCGTGACGATCGACGCCGATCCCCTGGCGCGCCAGGACCTTACCTCCTCACTCTCCGTGGTGCTGCTGGGCCTGCTGATGATGGTCACCCGGCGCAACGCGGTCGGGCAGGTCGTCGGCTTCATGTCGCTGGAGAACGGTCTCGTGCTCGCCGCGACCGGCGCCAAGGGCATGCCCCTGGTCGTCGAGATCAGCGTCGCCTTCTCGATCCTGATCGCCTTCATCGTGATCGGTATTTTCCTGTTCCGCATTCGCGAGCGCTTCGACACGGTCGACGTCCAGGCCCTCGACAAGTTCCGCGGAGGGCGAAGATGATCGCCCTGCCGGCGAATCCGGTCGTTCTTGTCCTGCTGATCCCGCTCGTCGCTGCGGCGGTGCTGGCGCTGTTGCCGAGCTATCGGCTGGGCGCGCGGATCAATGTGCTGGCGTGTTTCCTGACCTTCGCCTCGGCGTCGGTGATGCTGCTGATCGAGCGGCCGGAGCCGACCCGCTTCCTGCTGGTTGACGATCTGAACATTGTCTTCATCGTCCTGAACACTTTCGTCGGTTTCACGACCAGCGTGTTCAGCGCGAGCTATATCGCCCATGAGTTGGAGACCGGACGGCTGACGCCGCTTCATCTGCGCTTTTATCACGCCATGTAACAGTTGCTGATGTTCGCGATGAGCCTGGCGCTGGTCGCCAACAATATCGGCATCGTGTGGGTGGCGGTCGAACTGGCGACCCTGACCACCGTGCTGATGGTCGGCATCTACCGGACCCATGAGGCGCTCGAGGCGGCCTGGAAATATTTCATCCTGGGCAGCGTGGGCATCGCCCTCGCGCTGTTCGGGACGATCCTGGTCTATATGGCTGCGCGACCCGTGGTGGGCGAAGGTGTGGACGCTATGGTCTGGACGGTGCTGATGGAGCACGGGGCGGGCTTCGACCCGGCCCTGCTCAACCTCGCCTTCGTCTTCCTGCTGCTCGGCTACGGCACCAAGGTCGGGCTGGCGCCGCTTCATGCCTGGCTGCCCGATGCCCATGCCGAGGGCCCGACGCCGATCTCTGCCGTGCTCTCCGGCCTGCTGCTCAACGTCGCGCTCTATGCCGTGCTGCGCTTCAAGCTGCTGCTGGCCGAGAATGTCGGGGCGATCGCGCCCGGCCCGTTGATGATGACGATGGGCCTCGTCTCGCTGATCTTCGCCGGCTTCATGCTCTATCGCCGGCGCGATATCAAACGGATGTTCGCCTATTCCTCGATCGAGCATATGGGCATCATCGCCTTCGCCTTCGGGATCGGCGGGCCGCTCGCCAATTTCGCGGGCCTGCTGCACATGACCATGCACAGCCTGACCAAATCGGCGATCTTCTTCGCCGTCGGCCATATCGCCCAGGTTAAGGGCACCCAGCGCATCGCCGATATCCGCGGCCTGACGGAGAGCCATCCCTGGCTCGGCTGGGCGCTCGTGGTCAGGGTCGCGGCGATCGCCGGCCTGCCACCCTTCGGCATCTTCATGAGTGAGTTCCTGCTGGTCAGCTCGACCTTTGCCCGGGAGCCGCTTCTTGCCATCATTCTCGTTCTCGGCGTTCTCATCGCCTTGGGCGCGCTGTTCAAACATCTCGGCGCGGTCGCCTTCGGCGAACCCACCGGCGGCATGAAGCCGGTGGAGGCATCCTACGTCCCGCTCTACGCCCATCTGGCGCTGGTCCTGGGTGCGGGCATCTATCTGCCGCCGCCGCTCGTGTCCTGGTTCCAGAACGTCGCCGCGATGCTGGGCTAGGGGAGGGACGGCATGGCGATTCTTCAAGACCTGATCTCCGGCGGCACCCTCTGCCCCGACCACCGCCCCTGGCCGCGCGCGACGGTCGGGGCGGCACAATGGGAGGCAGCCTGTGAGGCCCTGGTGGATGGGCGCTGCACCTTGCTCGGCCTCTGGGGCGAGCGGACGGCCGTCCATATGGCCCTTCTGGGCGAGGGCGGTGCCATCGCGGTGTTGAGCCACGACTGCCCGGAGGGGCGCTTTCCTTCCGTCGGCCGGCGCCACGCCCCGGCGCGGCGGCTGGAGCGAACAATTGCCGATCTGTTCGGCCTGACCGCCGAAGGCGCGCCCGACGACCGGGCCTGGCTGGACCATGGCCGCTGGGGTCTGCGCGAGCCCCTGGGGCGGGCGCAGCCATCGGAAACGGGGGGCGATCCTTACGAGTACCTGCCGGTCGAGGGTGATGGACTGCATCGTATTTCTGTCGGCCCGGTCCATGCCGGGACTATTGAGCCGGGACATTTCCGCTTCACCGTCAACGGCGAGGCGGTCGCGCGCCTGGAAGCGCGGTTCGGCTATGCCCATAAGGGCATCGAGGGGTTGATGGCGGGGGCGGATATCGCCCGCGCCGCGCAACTGGCCGCGCGCGTATCGGGCGACGCCACCGTGGCCTACGGCATCGCCTTCGCCCGCGCCGTCGAGGCCGCGCTCGAGGTGGAGGCGCCGGCCCGGGCCCATTGGCTACGCGCCCTGATGGCGGAACTCGAACGCCTCGCCAACCATCTCGGCGATTTCGGCGCGATCTGCAATGACGCGTCTTTCGCGTTGATGCATGCCCATTGCGGCATCCTGCGCGAAAGGGTGCTGCGCGCCTCTGCCGCCTGTTTCGGCCATCGCCTGATGCGCGATATCGCGGTGCCGGGCGGCGTGGCCGGCGATCTGGATGGCGAGGGGGTGGTGGCGGTGCGCGATCTGCTCGCCGGGATCCGCGCCCGTCTGCCGGGTCTGATTGAGCTTTACGACAACACCGCTTCCCTCCAGGACCGGACGATCGGCACGGGATTACTGGACCCGGTCCTGGCGCGGCGGTTTGGCGCCGGGGGGCCGGTCGGCCGGGCCTCGGGCCGCGCCTTCGATTGCCGCCGGACGCCGGGCTATCCGCCTTACGACACTCTCCGCTTCGAGGTGCCCGTGCGCCAGGAATGCGACGTCAACGCCCGGGTCTGGGTCCGCATCGACGAGATCGGCCAATCCCTGTCCCTGGTCGAGCAGATCCTGGCGGGCATGCCGGATGGGTCGCTCCGCACGGAACTGCCGACGAGAGCGGGCGAGGGCATGGCGCTAGCCGAGAGTTTTCGGGGCGATGTGTTGGTCTGGATCCGGCTCGATGGAGCCGGCCGGGTCGCGCGCTGCCATCTGCGCGATCCGTCCTGGTTCCAATGGCCCCTGATCGAGGCCGTGGTCGAGGGCAACATCGTGGCCGACTTTCCGCTCTGCAATAAATCCTTCAACTGCTCCTATTCGGGGCACGACCTCTAAGAGCCGTTCCGGAAAGTTTGAATCTAGGTTGAATGTGTTGCGGCAAGCCTGCGCAACATGATG